>CALVJP010000055.1 GCA_944332215.1 uncultured Bacilli bacterium | reverse complement strand
TGGAGGATGTTTTTGTTTAGTTTTTTACGATGAAGCAGGTTAGTGTGATACTACATAAAGTTTTTTAACTTGATGACAAATTGGCTTGAATCTCTTATTTAAATGCTCAAATATATTATATTTTGCTGAATAAATACATTCTATAATATAAATGTGTTAAAATAGTAAGCATGAACATTAGCGCTCATGGAAAAAGCTCATCTCTTTTTTTAGGAAGGCTAGGCAAATTTTCATAAATGTGTTAAAATGTTATTGACGATACTCTAAAATAAGAGGAGGGGCTTATGAAAAGAACTAGTTATGTGGATAATCAAGGTAATCCAATTGATCATTCCTTTGAAAGTAAAAAGACCCTTTTAAATGTTTTCTTTTTCATAGGGACCATTTTACCTTTAATAATCATTGGTTTTATGATTTATACCATAGTCCAAAATAATAAATGTATTCAATTATATGATAATATTAAAACTTCCATTTTAGAATATTTAAAAGAAGAAGATCAAATACCCATAGTTGAGGGTGAAAGCATTAAAGTCTCTTTGAATAAATTATATAAAGGCAAATATTTATCTAAGTCGCGCACTAATAATTTAACATGCACTGGCACAGTTAAGGTGACTAAATATAAAAGCGAATTAGTCTATACCCTCGATATTAATAATTGTGGAAATTGTAGCACGGATAAACGCTATAAAAGTTGGAGCGCAGAGATGAATTCTTACCCAAGCAATAAAACAATTGTTGATGTCATTCCTTATTATAACTATTACGAACGTCAAGTTAGTATGACAGAATGGTCTAAATTATACGATTCAGAAGATATAAGTAGCAAAAAATCAAAATATGGCGTTAAATTACCCGAAGATGAAAGTCAATTACCAAAAATTCCAGAGGGAGGCAGTATTGTTGAAATTCAAGCCGAAAAAGTCCCTTACTATCGTTATCAAGACAAAACATGGAAATGGTATGATATTATCGGTGATTATTCCGAATTTGCCTCAGAGCAGCCTATGGGCTATGCCCAAAAAGATGAAAATAGTAAAATTTATTCCGAATGGTCTGAATACTCTTTAGATTATCCAGAAGAAAAATCATATCGCGATATTCAAAGTATCACCGGTTATAAATTCTATTATGAAAAAGATGGCGAAAAAATTTATGCCAATAACGGTAAATATACGCCAGAAGCTGAAGTGGATCGTGACAAATATGATAAACGAGACTCCGAAAGAGCCACTTTATACCGCTATCGTGATGAAAAATGGCGTTGGTACAACGGCCAAAGACGCTCCTATACATCTTATTATTCAACCGCTAGACCAGGCTATCCTTATCGCGACGATGATACCGAAAGTTTAGGAAGTTATAGCTCATGGAGTGAAAAATCAACCATCACCCTAGAAAATAGTACTTATCGTCATGAAGAGACTAAGACAATGACACGCTACCGCTATATTTATGAAATCTTATCATTACCGATTTTGAATAAACCGGTGGATAAAGAAACTTTCATTAAACAAATCGGGATGACAGTACCAGAGTTTTCGATGATTGAGGAATATAAAGTAGAAGTAACCTATAAATTTAAATATAAGAAAAGTTAAAGGATCCTAATTCTTTAACTTTTTATAATATAAAATCATGAACATCAGTGTCATAATATCCATTATTGCGGTTAATGGCATATATTGTTTGTAAAGCTTCTTTTAATTGCTTACTATCAACATCTGTGCTATAAATATCTGCTAGAGAAATAACTCCACTAATTTTATTTTGATTAGTCACAACTAGTCTTTTGATCCTGTGCGCTTTCATCATATCTAAAGCTTCTAAAAGCGATTTATCTTCATCAATGGTTATGACTTTAGTCGTCGTATAGCGTTTGATTTTATGTGTGCTATTGGCTAAATCACAAACCAAATCGCGATCAGTAACCACCCCATAAAGCTTTTGACCATCCATAATTAAAATAAAACCAACATCATATTCTTTCATTAAATTACTGACATATAAAACATTGTCATCAGTTTCAGCTGTGACGAGATAGCGCGACATAATATCTTTTATTTGCATTTTATCACCATTTATATTGTGAACATGGTGATTTAAAATATGCATATAATTTAATATGAATAGGATAAGACTAAAAAGAAAAACGCATTTACCTCATTTAAAAAAAAGCCAGCTGCTCATACTGAGTATGGTTTTAATCGTGGGTGGGATTATTATAGCTTTTAAGTATATAAATAAAATCGCTTCACCCATCATTATGGATTATGCATCATTAGAGGCCAAAAAATTATCAAGTATTATCATAAATAAGGCTATTTCCAAACATATTACCGAAAAGGTGAGCAGCGAAGAATTATTTGAGATAACTCAAGATAGTACAGGGGAAATAAAAGCCATTGATTTTAACACCGCTTTAGTGAATAAGTTTTTAACCGAAACCACTAATAGTGTGCAAATTAATTTGCGCAATATTGAAAAAGGAGATATTGATGCTTTAGAATTTTCTGACAGTGTTTTAGTAGATTATGATAAAGAAGATTTGGAAAAAGGGATTATTTATCAAATTAGTAGTGGAGTTTTAATTGGAAACCCAGTACTAGCTAATATAGGCCCAAAAATTCCTGTAAAAATTAGTTTAGTTGGAGATGCCACTAGTAATATTACAACCGAGGTAAAAAACTATGGAATTAATAATGCTATGATCGAAGTTTATGTTAATTTAAAAATTACCGAAAAAGTTATTTTGCCGTTTTATGACCACGAAATTACGGTTGATACAAAAGTACCAGTTGCTTTAAAAATCGTGACGGGCACTGTTCCTAAATATTATGCTAATGGACTTACACAAAATACTCCCGCCGTGACAGTACCCTTAGAAGAATAAATATGTTATAATTA
>CALVJP010000054.1 GCA_944332215.1 uncultured Bacilli bacterium | reverse complement strand
ATATGTCTGTTGCCTTACCTCCAGCCAAAGTTGAAGAAGAGATCGCTCAAAAAATTCAAGAAAATTTAGCAATTTTATATTAATTATGTTCATTCATTAAAAAATGATTTTTGAAAACATTTGAATAATACCAATTAAAGCTATCACCTAATAAAAGGAGGAAAAATATATGAAAGAAAAATATTTGCCAATTGGCACCGTAGTCACCTTAAATGGTGGCACCAAAAAAGTGATGATCATAGGATATTGCCCCCCATGCAAGCTAATTCCATCACTGATATTATGAACAATTAAAAAATATAAAGTTAAAACTGACCCCAAGTTGATATAGGTCAGTTTTTAAATGTTAGTGAATTTACATATCAAACTATCCATAGTATAATACATATTAAAAGGAGGAATTTATGGATTATTCACCCAAACAAATGCAAGCTGATTTAGCTAACCAGCAATTTCACTTCAAAAAAAAATTTGGTCAAAATTTTATTGTGGATAAAAACGTTATCCACAGTATAGTTAATAAATCTAACATTGATAAAGACACCTTAGTAATCGAAATTGGACCTGGATCTGGAGCCTTAACCAGTGAATTAGGCAAAGTTGCCAAAAACGTTCTCTGTTATGAAATTGATGAAACCTTAAAACCAATTTTAGAAAAAAATATCCACAGTAATACCACCGTTATATATACTGATTTTCTTCAAAGAAATGTACAAAAAGACCTACAAAATTATGATTATCAAAAATTATATGTCGTAGCTAATCTGCCTTATTATATAACAACCCCTATTATTGTCAAAATTATCGAAGATAAAATCCCCGTAGATAAAATCAACGTCATGGTGCAAAAAGAAGTCGGAGAAAGATTTAAAGCTAAAGTCGGTACCAAAGAATATAATTCCCTTTCTATTTTTTTAAATTATTACTTTAATGTCAACAAATTAATGGATATTAGCCGAAATGTTTTCATGCCAAAGCCTAATGTCGACAGCATTGTTGTATCTTTTACAAAAAAAGACAAATTAATACCGTTAAAAAATGAAGAAATTTTCTTTCAACTGATTCGCGATAGTTTCAAACAAAAACGTAAAACCCTGCGAAATAACCTTAAAGGGTATGATTTAACCAAAATAGAAAAAGTGTTAAAGCAACACGATTTAGATCTTTCAGTAAGGGCAGAAGCGATCCCAATCGAAATTTTTATCGAAATAGCCAATCATCTATAAAGCCCAATTATCCACAATAATAAACCATATCACCATTGCATAAAATTAAATGGTGATTTTTATATGCTAGAAAATCTCAATGCTATTCTTTGGGCTACTGTTACAGCCCTTATTATTATGTCCGGTTTCTATTTTAGTCAAAAATTAAATTTTCCACAGTTTAATTTCAAAAAAATTTTTAAATCCTTAAAGAGGACGAATCATCATGGTATCAGTCCGCTCAAAACCTTATTTTTAACTTTAGCCGGTCGAATTGGCGTAGGAAGTATTGCCGGCGTCGCTTTAGCTATATATATTGGGGGTCCAGGGACCATTTTTTGGATGTGGGTTATAGCATTAATATCCGGAGTTTTAGCATATATAGAAACCATGCTAGGAATCAAATATAAAAAAAATAATCAAATAGAAAGTCTGGGAGGTCCCTCATACTATATTAAAAATGGCCTTAAAAAAAAGTATTTAGCTATTATATATTCTTTAATCATCATTATTGCCTATCTGCTAGGCTTTATTCCCATTCAAACTAATACCATAGTTAAATCCATGGATATGCTAACTAGGACAAATCATATCATAATTGGCTTAATTATTGCCTTTTTATCATTTATCGTCATCAGCGGAGGAATCAAAAAAATATCCAATGTCACTGATAAATTAGTTCCCTTTATGACTCTTTTATATATCGGCATGGCTCTTTTTGTCATAATTACACAGATAGATAAATTTCCTACCGTCATTACGGCCATTATCACCGAAGCATTCCAGTTAAAACCTTTTTTTAGTGGTTTTATCGTTACCATGTTGATTGGCGTGCAAAGGGGGATTTTTTCCAATGAATCCGGTCTTGGTTTAGGGGCCGTGGCCGCCAGTGCTTCTAATAGCACGAACGGAGTTCAAAGTGGGTATATTCAAGTCCTTGGGGTTTATATCACCACGATTCTTATTTGCAGCGCCACTGCCTTTATGATTTTAATTTTTGATTATCAAAATATCATCATCGATAACCCTAATGGGATTGAATTAACTAGCCTCGCTTTTAGTCATCATTTCGGATCACTTGGCAATTTACTATTAGTTATCTGTATTTTTCTTTTTTCTTTTTCAACGATTCTTACAGGCTATTACTACTGTGAAGCCAGCTTAAAATTTTTGACCAAAAAAATTACCCCGACAATTATTAAAATTTTAACTCCACTCAGCGCTTTTCTTGGAACCATTAGTTCCCCCTCATTAATCTGGCAAATAGTCGATATTTTAGTTGCTTTTTTAGCCCTTATAAATATCTACGCTTTGTTTAAATTAAAAAGGCAAATCGTGCACTATCATCAAAAATATGATAGAATATAGCCAGAGGTGATTGTGTGATTAATACAAAATGGGATGAAGTCTTAAAAGACGAGATGCAAAAGCCATATTTTAAACAACTAGGACTTTTTGTTAAAAACGAATATCAACATAAAACTATTTATCCAGAATATAAAAATATTTTCAATGCTTTAAGGTATACGGATTACGATAAAGTCAAAGTAGTTATTCTTGGCCAAGATCCTTATCATGGTGAACATGAAGCCCATGGTTTATCTTTTTCCGTGGAAGAAGGGGTAAAAAGACCACCTTCATTAGAAAATATCTTTAAAGAATTGCAAAATGATCTTGGTATTATTCGCACTAATAATAATTTAACCGATTGGGCGCAGCAAGGAGTCTTTCTGCTTAATTCCATTATGACGGTGGTTAAAAACACCCCACTTGCCCATAAGGATAAAGGATGGGAAACTTTCACCGATAATTTAATTAAATATTTAAACGAACGTGAAGAGCCAATTGTTTTTATTTTTTGGGGTAGTTATGCGCGAAGTAAAAAAGCTTTAATTACTAATCCTAATCATTATATTATTGAAAGTCCTCATCCTTCACCATTATCAGCACATCGCGGTTTCTTTGGCAGTAAACCATTTTCCAAGACCAATAACTTTTTAGTAGAACATGGCATTAAACCAATCAATTGGGGGGATAATGATGAATGATGCTTTAACTAGATTGAAAGATAACTTAAGTTACGGAGAGACGGTAGTTGTAGCCACCTCAGGGGGCCCGGATTCTATGGCTTTGCTCTATCTTGTAACCACTTTAAAAGCAAAATTAAACTTAAATATTGTAGCCGCTCACGTTAATCATAAAATGCGCCCCGAAAGTGATGATGAAGCCATTATGGTTAACAATTTTTGCTCTCAAAACGGTATATCTTGCGAAATTATGACAATAGACCATTATAATGATGACAATTTTCATAATGATGCGCGTCTTAAAAGATACGATTTTTTTGCAAAATGTGTCAAAAAATGTCAAGCAAAACACTTATTGACAGCCCACCACGGGGACGACCTCATGGAAACAATTATCATGCGATTGGTGAGGGGAGCGAGTTTCAAAGGCTATGCTGGTTTTGAAGAAAAAATCATTAAAAATGATTATACAATTCTAAGACCATTAATTACTTATACCAAAGATGAAATTTTAACCTTTGTAAAACAAAAGAAAATTCCCTATGCGGTGGATAAGTCCAACGACAAAGATGTTTATACTCGGAATCGAATTCGTAAATATGTGCTTCCTTCTTTAAAAAGTGAGGATCAAAATGTCCATCAAAAATTTTATAAATTTAGTAAAACTATCGAGCTTTATAGTCGTTATATTGATAAAGAATCCTTGAAAATTTTAAATAAAATTTATCAAAATAATATTCTTGATATTCCAGCTTTTCAAAAACTAGATGAAATTTTTCAAGGACGTATAGTCAATTTGATCTTAGAACAAATTTACCAAGATGACCTCATGTTAATTACGGATGTGCATACTGACAGCCTAATTAAAATGCTGATGTCTGAAAAACCAAATCAAGTTTTAAATTTACCGAATCATAAAAAAGCGGTTAAAGCTTATAACCATTTTACGATTGAAAATGAAAAGTTAAAACAGGCTTATCAATTTGAATTTACTGATTTTCAAGTTTTGCCTAATAAAAAAATTTTAGAAAGGCAAAACGAAAGTAACGATAATAGTAATTACACATGCCGATTAAATAGCCAAGAATTAGCTTTACCTTTATATATTAGAACCAAAAAACCAGGCGATAAAATGGCCATTAAAGGTTTAAAAGGAACGAAAAAAATTAAAGATATTTTCATTGATGAAAAAATTCCCACAGAAGAGCGCGCGCTTTGGCCAATTTTGACTGATAGTACCGATCAAATTCTTTGGCTTCCTGGCCTAAAAAAATCTAAATTTGATAAACAAAAAGATGAAAACTATGATATAATAGTGAAGTATCATTAAAGAAAGGGAGTTTTGCCATGAATAAAAAAGTTGTAAAAAGAGGTTTATTACCTTATTTATTCCTATTCGTTTTCTTATTAAGCATCATGATGATTTTTAGTTCATTAAATAAAGAAGTCCATGAAATCACTTATGGTGAATTTAATGAGAAACTAGAAGATAAACAGGTAAAAGAAATAAATGTGGCACCGCGAAGTCGTGCCAGTGTCTATACTATTTCTGGTAAATTAAAAGACTACAAGAGTAATGAAAGCTTTAGTTTCAATATGCCATTAACCAATGAAACCATGGTTAAATTATTAGAAGCTGAGGACAAATATGGTTTTAAAATGACTACTAGTACTGATCCTGAATCAAGTACTCTGCTATTATTTTTAATCAATGTCTTACCGATGCTTTTATTAATTGGTTTAGGGTTCTACTTTATTACAAGACAAATGGGTGGTAGTAGTAAATCTATGGACTTTGGTAAAAGTAAAGCTCGATTAACCGGCGGTGAAACTAAAGAGACTTTTGATAGTGTCGCTGGTTTAACAGAAGAAAAAGAAGAAGTTTCAGAATTAATTGATTTCCTTAAAAATCCGAAAAAATTTCAAAAAATGGGAGCCAGAATACCAAAAGGTGTGCTTTTAGTAGGTCCTCCAGGTACGGGTAAAACTTTATTAGCTAAAGCGGTAGCTGGTGAAGCTAATGTTCCATTTTATTTCATCAGTGGCTCAGAATTTGTTGAATTATTTGTCGGTGTAGGAGCGAGCCGTGTTCGTGATATGTTCAAGCAAGCTAAACAAAGTGCCCCATGTTTAATTTTCATTGATGAAATTGATGCTGTTGGCCGTCAAAGAGGTGCTGGTTTAGGTGGTGGACATGATGAACGCGAACAAACTTTAAACCAGTTATTAACCGAAATGGATGGCTTTGGGGCTAATGAAGGAATTATTATCATCGCGGCTACTAATAGACCAGATGTTTTGGATCCGGCTTTATTAAGACCAGGACGTTTTGATAGACAGGTAACTGTTAATTTGCCAGATGCGAAGGGCCGTGAAGAAATTTTGGGTGTTCATGCTAAAGGTAAAACCTTTGCTCCAGGCATTACGATGTCCAACATTGCTAAAAGAACAGTTGGCTTTAGTGGAGCTGACCTAGAAAACTTATTAAATGAAGCGGCTTTATTAGCTGTAAGACGTGGGAAAACGGAAATTAGCATGGCGGAAATTGATGAAGCTCACGACCGAGTTTTAATGGGTCCAGCTAAGAAAAGTAAAAAATACACGGAAAAAGAAAAGAAAACGGTCGCTTATCATGAAGCAGGTCATGCCGTTGTTGGCCTTAAATTAGAGGGGGCTAATGACGTTCAAAAAATCACGATTATTCCAAGAGGCTCAGCTGGTGGCTATAATTTAATGTTACCAAAAGAAGAGACCTATCTTTCCACTAAAAATGAATTACTACAAACCATCAGTGGACTTTTAGCTGGAAGAGTGGCCGAAGAAATTGTTTTTGATGAAATTACAACTGGGGCTTCAAATGATTTCCAGCAAGCTACCAAAATTGCCCGTGCGATGGTGACGGAGTATGGAATGAGCGATTTAGGTCCAGTCCAATTTGAACATCAAAGCTCTAGTGTGTTCCTTGGTCGTGATTATAATAAACAACAAAATTTCTCAACTAAGGTTGCTGATGAAATTGATGAGGAAGTCCGTAAAATTATTGAACAACAATATGAAATTACGAAAAAAATTATTAAAGACAATATGGACTTATTAAATTTAATTGCTAATACGCTTTTAGAATATGAAACGATTACTAAAGAACAAATTGATTATTTAGTAGAACATGATCATATGCCATAAGAGGCTAACCAAAAAACCTCTGATGATATAAAGGAAGCTAGTTTAGATGATTTATCATTGGATGAACTTCAAGATTTAGCTAAGGAAGCCAACTTAGCTAACTATGAAGATATGACTAAAGAGGAATTAGTTGATAAGTTAAAAGAACAAGATAAAAACGAGACTAAATAGGTCTCGTTTTATGGTTTTTGAATTAGAAAATCAACTAAATCTTCTGGCTTTTTATCACCATATATAATATTATCAATTAAATCAATAATTGGCATTTCTACATTACGTCCTTGAATTAATTGATGTACAGATTTTAAGGTATATAATCCCTCAATAGTGGTATTTTGAATATAGTCATCAATTTCCTTTTGACTCGCGCCACTACCAATTAGATGGCCAAAAGAATAGTTTCGACTTTTTGGACTGGTGGCGGTTAATAATAAATCACCAAAGCCAGCAAAGGATAGTATCGTACTACCATCCCCGCCTAAGCCTTTTATTAAGGCTTTAATGTCATGAATAGATTCAGTAATAAACATCGCGGAAGTGGATTCGGGTAAACCCATACCATCTAAAATACCAGCAGCAATAGCGATGACGTTTTTGATGGCTCCGCATATTTCAGTACCGATAATATCACTACAAACTCTTAATTTAAAATGGCTATTGACAAAAGCTTTTAAAATTAATTTGGTTGTTTCTTTATGTTGGCAAGCTAAAGTTAGGCCAACAGGTACTTTATGAGCTACGTCAATGGCAAAAGAGGGACCAGAGAATACTGCAATATTGTTCGTTCCTAAGACTTTTTCGACAATGTCGGCTACAAACAAACAACTATCTTGTTCGATTCCTTTAGAAGCTATACAAATAGGTTTGTCTTTGATATATTTTTTAGCCTGACTTAAAGTGGAGCTAACAAAGGCAGTTGGCACCGCCACTAAGACAAAATCGGCATCTTGGGTTGCCGTTTCAAGGTCAGTTGTAAATTTTATTGCTTGAGGTAATTTAATTCCTGGCAGTTTTGGCGACATTCTAAGTTTATCAAGTTCATTTGCTTCTGTTTCAAACGCTGTCCAAGCTACTACCTCATGACCGTTTTCATTTAAAATAATAGATAAAGATGAGCCATAAGCTCCGCATCCTAAAACACATACTTTCATTAACTATCACCGTTTTAATTATAGCTTATCTATAAAATATAATCAAGAGAGTCAAGTTTATAAAACGTTTATTTATAAAAGATGGTATAATAAGATAAAGAAATTTTGCCTTTTAATAGTACTATAGAAACAGATTGCACAAAGAATTTTATCTTAATAGAAAAAGAGGAAATTTTATATGTCAGAAAATCAGGCCTTAAGTCAATTTGAACGTTTTTTTGAATTAGATTTGAAACTTAAAAATGTGTTATATACTTTAGCACCCCCAACTTTCACTACGGATATGGATATTTTGATCAAGTACAGTGATAAATTATATGCAACAGTAAATTTGATTAAAAACATTTTATTAGAAATGAGTAATTTAATGCATTTATCGCCAGAATGTCAGTTAGTTATTCAAGAAAAAATGGAAAAATATAAACAGATTATAGCTAATACTGATTATACTTTTAATAGTTTAGCCAATATTTATAATGAGTGTTTTGCTAAAATGTCTGTAGGGGTGTTAAACAACATAAAAAGTAATATTTTTGGCCATGCTTTAATATATGATAACGCTTTAGAAGATCGAGATATAACTATGGAAGAACTTTTGCAAGCTTGTAATTCGGTTAATGAAATGTTGCATGCTCTTCATAGTTATATTACTAACGATATTGATTTTATGCGGCAAATTCCAGCTTTGGCTCAAAAATTTAACATTGATGAGGGGGACCCTGTTACTTTGCGGGGGGATGTTAATCCTCTAGCTTTAGCAATATATAATGCTATTCATGAAGATTTTGATGCTGGAGAGTTAGATATAATTGCGATTAATAAAAGGCACAAAATATTAATGATGGCTAGAAACCGGGGTCACGCTTTATCAATTGAAATTGAATTAAAAAATGATTTAGAAGTTGGGGTTTCCTATTTTATTCCAAAGGCTTCTATTAATCCAATGATGATAAGTCAGCTTAAAGGTATAAATGGTTATCAGGCGGGGGATCAATTTGCCTCAGGGTCTTTTTTAACTACGCAAAATGAATTAGTTGATGATATTTTTAAATTAATCGAAGGAACACCAACTGATTATGATATTATATGGCCAGAGCCAGACACGGTGGATCAAGATGTTAAACACATTAGATGATACAGTTTTTCAATAAAAGCATTTTAGTATAATTCTAAGATGTTTTTTTTATAGTAGTAATAGGCCCAATAAAGAAATTATGATTTAACAAAAATATTACCTTGTTTTTTTTTTTTTTTTTTTTTTTTTTTATTTATATATATGATAGGAGGTTTAAAATTAAAATGATG
>CALVJP010000053.1 GCA_944332215.1 uncultured Bacilli bacterium | reverse complement strand
ACAACAAACGGAAAATCTATTGACAGGATTTTACTTGCTGCTATAATGAAGAAAAAGGACCATCTTTTTGATGGTTCTGTACGGAAGGTAAAAATTACCATTTACACAACTTTTTCGAAAGGCTCCAAAGCTAAGTTGTTTTTGACAGCTTAGTAGTGTGTTACTTATATGAATATTCATATAAGTAAAAATTTAAAATTTTTATAAAATTATGATTTTCTCATTACTAATAACTTGTTTTCTGTTTTTGTACTTTTACGTTTTAATGTTTCTATATTTCGGATTTCTTCAAGTTTAAAACCGGTTGCTAAAGCTATATCAAGCCAATCTTTTATAATTTTAATTCTTTTAGTATCTTGCAAATTAACAATATGAAGTCCATTAGGCTTTGTATAATTATATATATTTATTATAGTTGGTAATATATAATTATTTTTCCATTCATTATAAGTTGGATATTTTATATACGATTGACTATATTCCTCCGTATATATCTCATAGTTAAAATAGGGTGGACTGCTAAATGATAAATCAATTTTATTAAAAAGAGACGGAATAGGTGTTTCTGAACCAGTATTAAATAGAATTGTATCTCCATTATTGTGAATTGTATTTTTGATCCAATCAGAAAACAATAAGAGCCTTTTGTATAGATGAGTGTATGGATCTATTCCAATATAGTTATAGTCATATTTACTTGATAAAGCACCTAACATTCTGGAACCATATCCACAGGAATAATCAAATATTGTAGAATTTTGAAATGGCATATAATATTCAAAAATTTTTCTGGCTATCACAGGATTAAAATTAGTAACTTTTCCGACCATAGAAGAACTAAAAAAGAAATCCTTTAAATTTGTTATATCACTTTTATTATGATAAAAATTTCTATGTTCATTTATATATTTCAATGCTATGTCTAACAATATATCATTATTAATTATTTGACTTGGAGAATATTTACCATTTTTAGATTTTGCATTATATAATAAATCTTCAAAGAAATAATTAAGTACTTTGTTGATATTTCTATTTTCGATACTAAAAGTCGAAATATCTAAAGACTGATTGTAGAATGATAATAATATTTTTTTTAAATACAATTCATCATATTTAACATGAATATTTTCTCTAATGTATTCATAATCAATACTCATATATATTCACCTTCTTCAAATATTTAGTATTATTTTAACATAATTTTTCCATTTTTAATATACAAAATTAGGAGAATTTTTAGTTGGTGCTATTATGTACGTGGTAGACATTTTGTAGGTCGTGCTCCTATTGGCTATGACAAAACTGATAAAAAGTT
Organism: uncultured Bacilli bacterium; assembly: GCA_944332215.1. Taxonomy (GTDB): domain Bacteria; phylum Bacillota_I; class Bacilli_A; order RF39; family UBA660; genus Coprosoma. The sequence continues at coordinate 15,917 of CALVJP010000053.1, read as the reverse complement.
AGTTATAAATAATTTAGAAAGTGAGGTTATTAAAAGAATATTTGATTTATATATTAAAGGCACTGCTGCTAACGCTATTACTAAATTATTAAATGAAGAAAAAATATTAAATAGAAAATGGATTCCTACTTTAGTAGATAGCATATTATCTAATGAAATTTACATTGGTAATTATGTTCATAGGAAAACTATTAAAGGAGAAAAACCTCAAAAGTTTATTGGTGTAGCGCCAGCAATTATTGAAGAGGAAGTGTTTAATATCGCTCAAATACAAAAACAAAAAAATTTAAAAAATTACAAAAGAAAACAAACCTATATTTTCATGCAAAGTATCAAATGTCCAAAGTGTGATACTATAATGGGTGGTTGTTCTAGTAAAAGTCATACAGGAGAAAAACATTGTTATTATCAATGCTCTAAATGTAATACTAGAGTTAGTGAAAAGAAAATTGAAAAACAAATGATTAATTTTTTAGATGATATGTTAGACTTTTTCTTGTTTATTGATAATACTTATAAACCATATTTATATCAAAATAGTGAACAAGAGGTAAAAAAGTGTAATAAGATATTAAATGAATTAAACGATAAAGAAAAAAGAATTAAAAAAGCATTTGTAGATGGTATAGTTGAAGAAATAGAATTAAAAGATGAGTTAGATTTTATTAAAAATCAAAAACGACTAACCCAAGAAACATTAAAAAAATTATATATAAAAGAAAGTACAAAAGAACATAAAAATGAAATGAAATTAATCTATAATTTAAAACAATTAGAGAAAATAAAATATAAATCATATTATGTTAGAAAAAATCATCTGTGGGATAAATTATTTAAAGAGCACAAACAAGAGTTAGTATTCAAGTATATTGATAATATTAGTATAGAAATTGATAAAAAGAAAAATGTATTTATTAAACACATTAATATAAAGAAAAAAGAAATTAAAAATATTGGATATTTATTTAGAGAAAATTGTTTTGACTTAGTTGTCAATTATAATGATAAAAATATAATTTTATCTAATTATCAATCAAAAGAAGATATGAATAGCTATATAAAATTATTAAGTGAATTTTATAAAATAAATCAAAAAACTTTGAATTTTAATTCAATCAATTTAGAAAAAATCAATCAAGATAAAAATTTATTACAATTAATTCCTAATAAAAAACAGAACAAATTTGATAAAGACAAATACACTTTACTGCAAATAAGTAGTTAAAATATGATAAAATAATATTGGGTGATTACTTATGCAAAAAGTATTTTTATACTTATATCCAATTGAAGAATATACTAAAGTGTTTGAAAATGATAATTCTTTAGCAGTATTAAATGAATGTATCCAAAAAAGATATAGAGAAAAAGGATATCAAGTTATATTTGCACTATATCCTGATAAAAATTTATATGGAATTATACCTCAACCAAATGATAGAATAATATATACTGATATTACTTTTAAAGAAGCTAGTGGATATAATGAAGATGGGTCTAAAAAGGAAGATAAAGATATAAAATATCCAAATGAACAATATTTAATTAATCAACTTGGTTTTGTAGATAAAATTGTTATTGGAGGATATCATGCACAAGATTGTGTTAGAAGAGTTTGCGAATACGCTTTAGATTGTGGAATAAATGCTATTATAGATTTAGATATGACAGACTTTTTCTTCCATCTATACAAAAATACAGATTATTTTAAAATTGAGGAATATAGTCCAATTAGATATAAAGAGCATATGATTAATAAAATGAATAAGTATGGTGAAGAATTTGCAGAAAGACTCTTATAATAAAAACTAGATAAGTCAAGATATACAAAATTTGATAAAATTAATCTAGGAGGATGATGTTATGAGAGTTAATGAAAAAATCGAAAGAATCACATCAAATACTTTAATATGTGGAATTGATGTAGGAAAAACAAAGTGCTGTGCTAGATTCTGCGATTACAGAGGATTGGAGGTGTATCACAAAGTTTGGTTTGATAAAACAGAAAACCTAGATGCAATAGGTTGTCAAATAACAGGCGCAATGCACCTAGAAAATAAAACAGATGTAATAATTGCATTTGAGCCAACTGGACACTACTGGTTAAATATTGATAAATATTTTAAAGATTGTGGTCAAGAAACAGTGTTAATGCCAACGTATACAGTAAAACAAGCTAAGGAAATGCATGATCAAAATCCAACTAAAAGCGATTTAAAAGATGCATTACTAATTGCTAGACTTACTAGTGAAGGTAAATATGTTAAAGCCATTGAAAGAGATGAAATATATCAAAATATTTATTCAGGATATAGTATTTATGAAGATATTAAAAAGGAAATAAATCGAATAAGAAATAAAATACATGTATGGAATGATAAATATTTTCCAGAGGTAGAAAAAGTATATAAGATAGATTCTGTAGGAATCAAACCAATATATGATAATCAATTACTACCCAATGAAATAAAAAATATGACATTAGAAGACTTTACTAAATTAATGACTAAAGATAATAGTCGAGCGAATAAAAAAAGCATTATGAAATTAAAAAAAATATGTGAAAAGAGTAACGGAATAAATTCGGATGCTTTTACAAAAAAAGAAATAAAAAGACTATACGAAAGATATATTGAATTGCTTAAAGAGTTAGCAGAGTATGAAAAAGAATTAATAGAATTGGCAAGTCAAATTGACTATGTGGAAAAAGCAGTTGAAATAACAGGTATAGGATATATGAGTATGGTAGGAATTATTGCAGAAACAGGGAATTTAAGAAATTATGAGCATGCAAAACAGGTATTAAAGATGAGTGAATTAAGTCTTAAGGAATCATCAAGTGGCCAAAAAAAAGGAAAGAAACATATTTCCAAACGAGGCCGTGCTAAATTAAGACGCAATCTTAAACAAATGGGCATCAGCCTAGTTAAAAATAATTCTTTCTTCCTGCAATTGCATAACTATTATACCACAGAAAGGACTAATCCGTTAACAAAATTAATTTCAATAAATGCAATAAACAGAAAATTTATGTATATACTTATGGCTATAGTAAAAAGCGGAGAATCATTTAATGAAGAAAAAGCAATAAGAGAAAGTTGCATAAATTTTAGTTAATAATATCATTAACTCTAGTTTGGTGAATTAAGATTATAAAATTATTTGTAGTTTTAATTCACTAAACTAGAAATAGATTAGTGATATTATGTGAAAGTGGAATTTGGTAAGCCATTTCCGTAGGACTTGATCTAGTCAGAAAGAATAACTAAGGCCAGTTTCATATAATGCCGTATTAAAGAGTTTAGGTAGATAACATTAGATTATCAATACAGAATGAAATGAGAGGATAAGCATATATGAAAACACAATTGGCTAATAGTCCACTTAAAATAATTAAGTAGATTATAGTTAACAAGAACAAACGCTTTAAAAAAATACATATAGGTTAACAGTTTTCATTATGCAAAAAATTAAAAAAATAATAATAAAAACTAGTAAAAATCACTAGTTGGAATAAAAAATTAAAAAATTTATAAAGTTTTGTATAGAAAATACTTGACTTTATTATGAGAGGATTTTTAATAGAAATTATTCCAGCCCTGCTTATGGATTTAATAAAGAAGAAAGCAAGAAGATGAAATAAGGTGATTATTTTATGAATAAAGAATATGTAGAAAATTGGTTAAATAAATTAAAAAAATATTGGTTTACTAAAGATATTGATAATGCTGTTTCATTATTTAAAAGCACTTCTTTTTATCAAGAAACACCGTTTATGAAACCTTATACTACTTTTGAAGAAATAGTTAAAGAATGGCAACATGTTAAAGAAGAAAATATACAAAACATAGAAATCAATTTACTTGCTATTGATGGATATACAGTTATTGCAGAGTGGATTTTGAAACAAAATGATGAAAATTATGATGGAATTTATGAAATTAAATTTAATGACAAGTTAGAATGCATATATTTTAAAAGTTGGGAGATGACTGATAAAACAATAATTCCTGAAAGTGTTTTAGAATATGGATTTGATTTTGATTGGAACGAAGAGGATGTTTGGAAATTAAATTATCCAACTCAAGAAATAGCTTTAGAAATATTAGAATGGCATTTTAATATTCCATTTTGGAATTGGGATAACGAATGGTATGTTTTAAAACCTATTGATGTTATAAATAATCCTCAAAAATATAAATTACAATATGATAGAGTTATGGCATCTGATATATCTTATCCAATAGATGTTATGGTTAATAAAGAAAGATTAGTTATTTTAGATGGTCTTCATAGACTTGTAAAATGTAAATTATTAGGGATGAATAAAGTTAAAGTAAGAATAATACCTAGAAAAGAAATTCCTAATATTTCAAAATAGAATTATACTAGAAAGAAGATGAGAAATAAATGAAATTATTTTATGCAACAAACAATAATTCTAAAGTTCATAATATGCGAAGAAGATTAGAAGGATTACCTATAGAATTGTTAACACCAAAAGATTATGGAATTAAAGTAGATGTTATAGAAGATGGAACAACAGCAGTAGAAAATGCTATAAAAAAAGCATATGCATATTATAATATAACTAAATTGCCGACAATAGCTGGCGACTCAGGATTATTTATTGATGGAATTCCAAATGATAAACAACCTGGATTGTTTGTAAGAAGAGTTAATGGAAAAATTTTAACTGATAATGAAATGATAGAATATTATACAAAGCTTATTGAATCTATCGGTGGAAAAACTACAGGATATTATGTAACTGGGTTAGCATTAATTACTGAACAAGGTTTATTTACTACGGAAATAAGTGAGGATAAATTTATTTTATTATCTACAATATCAAAAAATAATCACCGTGGAAATCCTTTAGATGTAATGACAATTGATCCCGTTTCACAAAAATTTTATACTGATATGACTGATGAAGATTTTAAAAAGCTAGGACACATATTTGATAAAGAATGCGTTGCTTTTTTAGAGAAAAACCTGTTAAATCAAAATGAAATACTAAAACGATAATATTAAAAATTTTGATATTAATTATGAAAATAAAATAAACGAAATTAAAGATATACTTAATTAATAAAATTTTGAACACAAAAATGTGTTCTTTTTTATTGCCTAAAATTTGAAAGGAGGTGAAATTTATAAATTATTTCTTTGAAATAGTTGTGCCACAATTGTTAGAGTATTTTAAAGAAAATGCAAAGGATATACCTTATTCTTTGCTTTCTGAAGTATTAATTAATAATAAAAACTATGAAAAAGAAGTGAAAGAAATGATTGAAAAATCTAATGAAATTAGCAAAAAATATATAGAAACAAATAAAACTGTCGGAGACTAATTATTAGGGTTTTAGGGAGTAATCCCTAACAAGTGGGCGGGTGTGTATACACCATGCTTGATAGATAAAATTTTTATATTACATTACCCGTTCTTTAACTTTTAGAAAGGAGATATTTTGTGTGTGAAGAATTGATAGATAGAAAACAAGTTCAAGAAATGTTTTCATTAACTACAAAACAATTCGGCAGAATTATGAGAAATATAGAAAGAAGACACCCTTTAGAATCTTGGATAAAAAGAATAAAAGAAAATAATAAAGAAAGAGTTTATATAAAACAAGAATGTGTTGATTGGTTAAAAGAAGTTTATTTTAACAAAGAAGAACATTATTTAATTTCTGAGATAAGATTTTATAAAAAGAAGATTTTTGATTTAGAAAACGAATTAGGAATAGATCATAAAAGAAATAAGTATGAATCTTTTTCATTAAGATTTTTACCTTACTTATTTGGTAAAAGTGTAAGTTCTATTCATGTAGCACTTTATAGGATGAAACAAGTATTTCCTTATCCTATAACATTTGAAAATAATGGGGTTATATGTGTTAAAGAAGAAGGAGTTAAATGGTTGTATGAAAATTATTTTAAACGAGATTATTTAAAAGAATTAGAAGAATATAAATGGGAAATAGAATTAAGAAAAAATCAAAAGATATGTAGTAATGTGTAGAATTATCTGATATAATAAACTTAATTTTAAAGGGCTAGTATAGACTTTAATAGTTTTGTACTGGTCTTTTTTAGGAAGGAGATATTTATGAAAGAAAAAATAGAAGAATTATTAGGACAAGAAGAAATAGTAATACAAGATGTTATAGGCGATGGTGGTCAAAAAGATGTTTTTTTGATTAATTATAAAAATCAAGAATGTCTTCTAAAGATTATTCCTCTTATTCCAAAGTATATAGATATTACTAACATGAGTGATGAAGAGAAAGAATCAATTGAAGATCAAGTTCAAGCAAGATTAAAGCGTGAAATAAAATTAATGAAACTATGTTCAGAAAGAATTCCAAAGATACTTTTTTTAGATGATTATTTAGTATTTAATTTTAATAGTAAAAATTATGCTTTTTATTTTGAAGAATATATTAATGGTTTGAACTTAGATGAAGTTATGAAAGAGAAAGGCGGATACTCAATCGATGAAATAATTATCTTTTTAGAAAAGATGGTATTAAATTTAAAATGTTTACAAAAAAATGATATTGTTCATAGAGATATAAAACCAGCAAACATTATAACTTACAGCAATGATTATTTTTTAATTGATTTAGGATTATGTAGACAGGCCTATGAAGATGAAACATTAACAATATCATTTCAGACTCTTGGTACACAGAGTTATTTATCACCAGAGCAACGGAAGGGTGTAAAAACGGATTATCACTGGGATTTCCGTAATGATCTATATGCAATAGGACTCGTTGCAATGGAAATGTACTTACCATCAACTAGAGTGATTAGGACTGAAAATGTAAATTTAAATAATTTAAGACAGTTATGGTATATGAATTCAAATGATCAAAAGAGCAAAACGTTTTTTAATGAGATTATTACTAAATTATTAGCTGAAAATAGATTTGCAAGATTTAGAACAATTGATATGATGGAAGAAGCAATTAATAAGATAAAGGAGGTTAAATAAAATGATATACTTTCAATATGGTGCTCGAGGAGTAAACTTATTAGAAAAATTTATAAATGATGATTTAATCAATGGTATAATTTGGGATCCAAGATTTTCTCATAAAGATTTAATTGAACAACGAAAAAAAATATTTACTAAAAAAATGTCATGTTTATTTGATCCTAAATTTTTTTACTATGAGTATGAAACTCCAGTATTAAAAAACTTAGAGAAACTTGATTTCAATCCAACTGAAAAAATAACAAGAAAATATTTAAATGATCAATCAAAAATGAGCAAATATTTTGATGGTCTGATTCAATATCAGCTTCAAATAGATACGGAAAATATTATGGCTCCTTCTTTGAGAATAGAATCTTTTGATAGTGTTAATAGTGAAAGACAGTTGAATTTACTAGATAACTTCAATGATTTCATTTCACAAAAAAATATTGAAAAAAATAAATGTATAAATTTGACTATTGACGAAGGAGCATTTAATGATACAAATAAAATGAATGATTTTATTAGTAGTCTTGATGAATTAAGGGAATATTTTTCTGATATATATTTAACAATTATTAGAAATCAAGAATCTAACAATAAGTTAAGTTTTAATCAAAAATGTTTGGAGAATATCTTAAATTTTATATATTTCCTTAATTATATAGGATATAAGGTAACTGTTGGATATACTGGGTTAGAAGGTATCTTATATTTTGCAGTAGGTGCAACAAATATTGGTACTAATATTTCACAATCATTAAAAAGATTAGTTATTGATAAAATTGGATTAATTGGCAAAATAAATGATCAAGGTGGGTCCCAAGCCAAAAGTCACTATACAAGTATTCCTTTGTTAAATTATTTAAAGTGCGATTTATTTTTAGATCAAATTAGAGAAAGTGACAGAGAAAAATTATTTCAATTAATTTTAAGTGATAGTCAACTAGATAATGAAATCAAAACTGGAAAGAAAAGCTTTGAATATACATTAATTGATACTCAGTATCAATATATGGAAGCATTGCATAAGTTCATAAGTTCTTTAGAAAACAGATCATTAAAAGATAGGATTGATTATGTTATTAACTCAATTAATTTCGCAATCGAAAAAACTAATGAATATAATGAATTATTTCAAATTGCAAATTTACCAGCTAATCACTTGACTGAATGGAAAAATGCACTTACTTCATTTAAAGAAAAAAATATCTATTAGCAAAGTGCTAATAGATATTTTTTGTATTGATAAATTATAAATTTATTAAGTGAAACAATATAAGCAGAGTTGTTTAAAACTTTGTTATTATTTCGTTTTGCTTTTAATATTATTCTAGTTTTTCCGTTCGTATTTAAGGACAAAATACCTATTCCGTATTCATTATATAATTTTATGGTTTCATCTTTTAAGTTATCACAGACTTCCTTTGGCAAAACTACCCATGAAAAAGTTGAAAATTCTAAATTTTTAATTGCTTGAGAAAGGGCTTTTTTCCAATCCTTTAACTTTAATTCATAAGAGTCGAATATTATTTTTGGATAAACAAAATTTTTGTGTAGATAATAACAATTTTCATCCTTGAAAACAATTTTTTCGTTTATTAGTCTTTTTAAAATACTTAATTGTATAGTTCTTGAATAACCAGTTTTTCTCATTAAATAATCTAATGTTCTTTTACTATTCTTATGTAAGAAAGAAACTGTAAATGCAAACCTTTGCTGAGATAATAATAATGCTTGTTCATTTAAAATATTATTATTATTCATTTTAACTTTTACAATATCAACATTTCCAAATCTTCCATTAAATTCCTTTAAAACAATGTTTTTGGGATTACTTTTATATTTTTTATATAATAATTCTTGCATATCTATTTCTTTTTCAAACATATCATCACCCCATAACTATATTAATATTATAGCATATATTAAATTATATTCTACTGACAATTTTTGTAAATTGTTGAAATTATGTAAATTAAATGCTATAATTAATTCGTCAAGTATTATTAAATACTTTTACTACTTGGGTGCAAAACTTGTTAGTTTATTGCCCCATTTATGGGAAAATCAAACCTTTTGGTTTGTTTGATAGCTAAAAACTAGGATTTCTACCAAGAATTCCTAGTTTTGGTATATAAGCTTAGCATATTAATATTTGGACTAAAGGAAGCCTGTTCACATAGACCTAGCAATAGTTCTTTTGATAATTTTTCATTTTCAACATGAATTTGCGATAAACAAAAAAAAGTGAAAATCTTTTATCATTTTAAAGCAAATTATTTTTTATTAAATCAGTCTGCAGTATTAATAATGTAAGGATGGCGTGCTGTCCCTTTTCCTTCCAATTTAATATTGGGCTTTAAATATACAACAGGAAATACGTCATGGGCCATGTCAAATGTATATATTTGAGAATAGAAAACATCACCAAAATAGTAAATACTATTATACAGACTATTATCTTTAGTCAAGGTCCACCCAGTGTGAAATAGACCAAAATAATCCAAATTATTTATATAATTGCCTATATTAACACATAGAGGAACATTATTAAAATATGAATCTAAATTTCCACACTTTTTTACTAGACTAGAAGCTTGCAAATATTCTGGCATACTTAAGATACCTACATTCAAAGTTGCTAATCCATCAAAATTATAAGGAACAATTAGTGATTTAGCAGTCGTGTCTAAATTATCATAATAATAACTATTTAAATATCTTGCCAAACTAGAGCCGGAATAAGGAGTTAACTTAGTTAGATCAAATGGCATAATATTTATACTTCTTTCCTGAATAATTTTTATATGATCTTTAGATAAAGAAATGATTCGCCACATTTCATCATTAAAGTAAATATAATTATTAGGATTTTCGCCTTTATATACATATACATTATTAGCTTCTTTATATAACCCATCTCCATACTTAACCACGGGAATATCCACTTCATAACCACGAAACATGTTTCCGTTAAATAACCCTAAAATGCCTAAAAAAGCTTTAAATAATGTTTCCATGATATTACCTTCTTTCTAAATTAATTTTATAAAATATTAGTTTTATTAAAATGAAATTACCCCCCTATATATATGCTACTTTGTTATGCATTCTATTTCCTTTTTTATTTGAGACTTTTTTGTAAAAGTTGAACACAACTATTAAATAAAAAAGTACTAATCAATAACAAAAATATAAAGAAACCCTTCTTTTTAAAAACGATGATCATAGCAAATCTTTTGCTTTAGATTAAATTATGATAAAATTAATAACAGCTGGAGGTACCAAAATGGAGGATTATATTGAGCCAATTAAATGGGGAATATTAATTTTTCCCCTTGTTGCTTTTTTATTTACTTTACCATATGCCATTAATCAATACCGTAAGTTTGGGGCAATCCCCTTGCTACGAGTTTTAATTGTATATTCCTTTATTTTATATTTAATATGCGCTTATTTTTTAGTTATCTTACCTTTGCCCGATAAAGATACAGTAGCTACTTTGACAACTCCAACCATGCAATTGCAACCCTTGGCTTTTGTCGATGATTTTATCACCCAAACTTCATTACAGATAAATGATCCAAGTACTTATGTCAAAGCTTTGACAGAGCCATGGTTTTATCAAGTAGTATACAATGTTTTATTAGTAATGCCCTTTGGTATTTATTTGCGTTATTACTTTAAATGTAGTCTGGTAAAAACGTTGTTGCTTTCCTTTTTATTAAGTTTATTTTTCGAGTTGACACAGTTAAGCGGGCTTTATGGAATTTATCCACGTAGTTATCGTTTATTTGATGTTGATGATTTATTAATTAATACATTTGGTGGCCTTATTGGTTTTGGCCTCGGTGGTCTATTTACTAAAATGTTGCCAACTCGCGATGAATTAGATAATTATGCCTATGAAAAAGGTAAAAAAGTATCAATATGGAGACGCTTACTTAGTTTTGGATTAGATATTTTCTTCTTGATTATTTTAATTACATCATTTATGCTAATTAGTTTTCCCCATTATACTTTATGGTGTATTTTATTAGGATTTATTATTTATTTTATTTTGTTTCCACTTTTGACAAAAGGCCAAACAATAGGGAAAAAAATATTAAAATTACGACTAGTAACAAAGAAAGAGCAAAAGCCGAAATTTTATCATTATTGTGGCAGATATGTATTATTATATGGTGTATATCTTTGGGTCCCGTTTTATTTAATATACCTTCTAGCTTCCTTAAGAGAAATTATGAATAATTTTAACTCGTTTATATATACTTTTGGTTTTGGGGCTCTAGCAATATTTATATTGGTGTATTATATCGTGATTTTAGTTCATTTAGGCCAGGGGAAAACATTATGGTATGAAAATATAACCCAAACAAAAAATATTAGTACCATCACTTTTATAAAAGAAAATAATTTAGATAACGAGCTAGCCCAAGCTACTGATTTATCAGAGGAAACGACGGAAGTGCATAAAACGAAGTAGTTTTCACATAATAACAATACAAAGGTATTGTTATTTTTGGGAGGCTTAAGATGGATAAAAAAGAAATTGTTAAAAAATTAGTTAATCAAAAATTAGACGAAAAAGATCACGAAGAATTAATGGAAATGTTAGTCGATAATCCAATTGCCGTAGATATAGATAAAGAGCAAGAAGAAAATTTAAATTTTGGCGATAAAATGGCGGACCGCATATCGGCCATTGCTGGCAGCTGGACTTTTATTATACTATTTTTATTGTTTTTAATTTTGTGGATTATTTTAAACGTTTATGTATTACAAGATAAAATTGACCCTTATCCGTTTATTTTACTTAATCTTTTACTTTCTTGCGTAGCAGCTATTCAAGCCCCTATAATTATGATGAGCCAAAACCGCGAAGCTAAAAAAGATAGTATGCGTAGTCAAAACGATTATATTACCGATTTAAAAAGTGAATTAATATTAGAAGATTTACATCATAAAATGGATCTTATTTTAAAAAATCAAAGTAAATTATTAGAAATATATCAAAAGGAAAACTTAGATAAATAAAGAGGATTAAAATCCTTTTGCAAAGCCATTAATTTCATATCAAAAACATAAGTTTATTTTAGAGCATTGTATAGCTATGAAATTTATGTTAAAATATTTTCAAGGAGGCTTGATATGAAGAAAATATTGATAATCATTGGGATTATAGTCGGACTTTTATTAGTTGCTGGCTTAAGCTTTTTTATTTATTTAAAAGTAGCTTTTTTAAGTAAAGACGAAGTTAAAGAGATTGTGCTTAAAGATACCGGAAAATCTAGTGCCGAAATTTATTTTGAAAAAGTGGATTTAGAAATAGAAGATAAACAATATGAGGTGGAGATTTATTATAATAATACTGAATATGAGTATAAAATAGATGCCCAAAATGGGCGTATTGTTTACAATAATTTTCCTCCCGCAGCGAATAATACAATCTCAAATGAAGAACAAAACACTACGTCGACTAATAACAACAGTCAAAATATAGTTGCGGAAAAAACTTTAGAAGAAGCTAAAACCATTGCTTTAAATCATGCTGGTTTAGTAGCTAGTTCAGTAACATTTACCAAAGCCGAAATAGATACCGATGATGGCATTAGTGTATATGATATAGAATTCACAGCCAATAACTATGAATATGATTATGAAATTGCTAGGCAAACCGGGGAAATTTTAAAATATAGCAAAGAAAAAATGGGACAACGTTAAGTGTCTCATTTTTAAATTTTATTTTTTGAAAAAAGTTAAATGCGTTTAATTATTTGGTTTAAGCACGAATTTGTCATTTTCTACATCAATTGTAATAAGACTATTAAATTTGATTTGATCAGCAATAATTGCTTCAGCAATTAAAGTTTCAATATGCCGACTGACATATCGTTTGATTGGCCTTGCTCCGTATCTTTCGTCATAAGCATGATCTACAATATATTTTTTGGCCTGATCGGTTAATTGTAATTTTATCTTTTTATCACTTAAACGCTTTTCAACTTCAATAATGAGTTTGTCTAAAATTTGATAAATAATTTCTTGGCCTAAAGAATTAAAGATAATGATTTCATCAATACGATTAATAAATTCAGGTTTAAAAGCATGATGAAGTTCCTGCATGACCAGATTATGACTATCTTTATTATTCTCTAAGATATATTCACTACCTAAATTAGAAGTCATAATAATAATGGTGTTTTTAAAATCAACTGTTCGCCCTTGTGAATCGGTAATGCGACCATCATCTAAAATTTGGAGTAAAATGTTGAAAACGTCTTTATGCGCTTTCTCGATTTCATCAAAAAGCACGATGCTATAAGGGTTTCGGCGAATTGCTTCAGTTAATTGTCCGCCATCGTCATAGCCGACATAACCTGGAGGAGAGCCAATAAGTCTAGCGACGGAATGACTTTCCATATATTCACTCATATCAATTCTTACCATATGACGTTCATCATCAAATAATTCGTAAGCCAAACTGCGAGCGACTTCAGTTTTCCCAACTCCAGTAGGCCCTAGGAAGATAAATGAGCCTATTGGTCTATTGGGATCTTTAATACCGGCTCTGGCGCGAATAATGGCTTCAGTCACTAGGTGAATGGCTTGATCTTGGCCTTTAACTCGTTTTTGAAGATTTTCTTCAAGATGAAGTAGTTTTTCTTTTTCGCCCCCAACTAATTTATTAATAGGAATATGGGTCCATTTTGAAATAATAGAAGCAATTGATTCGTCGTCAACAGTATCACTTAAAATAGATGATTTATTATTTTTCTTCAAATTTTCTAATTCTTTTTCAAGGGCGGGAATTGTACCATGTCTTAAACGAGCGGCTGTTTCTAAATCATACATTGATTCTGCTTTTTCAAGGTCAAGACTAGCTTTTTCAATATCTTCTTTTTTCTTGTTTATTTGAGTGTTAACATCTTTTTCTGCTTCCCAATTATGGCGTAAACTAGTTTCTTTGTTTTTTAACTCTTCTAGTTTTTTATCAATTTCTGCTAGACGATTTTTAGAAATATCATCTTTTTCTTTTTTGATCGCTTCGCGTTCAATTTCTAATTGCATAATTTTACGAGTTAAAGTATCAAGTTCAGTGGGGACAGATTCCATTTGCACTTTAATTGTGGCGCAGGCCTCATCAACTAGGTCAATCGCCTTATCAGGTAAAAATCTATCAGTGATGTATCTATCGGATAAGGTAGCCGCCGCCACCAAGGCATTATCTTTAATTGTAACACCGTGATAAACTTCAAAACGTTGCTTGAGACCGCGTAGAATAGTAATGGTATCCGTGACCGTTGGCTCACTGACCATGACTTTTTGAAAACGACGTTCAAGAGCTCCATCTTTTTCGATGTATTTGCGGTACTCATTAAGTGTCGTTGCTCCAATGCAGTGAATTTCGCCACGGGCTAACATTGGTTTAAGCATATTGCCAGCATCCATTGCCCCTTCTAAGGCTCCAGCTCCGACAATCATATGTATTTCATCAATAAACATAATGATTTGACCATCGGAATCTTTAACTTCTTTTAGGACGGCTTTGAGGCGCTCTTCAAATTCTCCACGATATTTTGCTCCGGCAATAAGCGCGCCCATATCTAATTCCCAAATGGTTTTTTCTTTTAAACTATTAGGAACATCACCTTTGACAATACGGGCAGCTAAACCTTCAACGATGGCGGTTTTCCCGACACCAGGCTCCCCGATTAATACGGGATTATTTTTAGTTTTGCGTGAAAGAATCCGACTAATGCTTCGAATTTCTTCGTCACGGCCAATGACAGGATCAATTTTGCCATCTTTGACATTTTGTGTAATGTCTCGGCCATATTTTTCTAAGACATTTTGTAAGTTTTCTTCATAACCATTTTGTCCGTTCATATACACCCTTCCTCTCTGTTTATATTTTAGGTTTTTCATAACCTATAATATACATTATACGCCTTTTTTAGCACTTGTCAACAGCGAGTGCTAAAAATATAATTAGACAATGCAAGTTTTTTTTGCTATACTTTTTTTAGTGAGGTGAAAGCGGATGATAGATAAATTAAGTACACGGACAATTGTTATTATTGCTTTTGCTTTAATGGCTGGCGGTTTTTTATTAATTACTAATGATTATTTGGCAGGGAAAAAGGACAAGGCTTATGAAAAAGTTAGTGTTTCTTTATTTACTGATAACAATACTGGTGAAGTAGTTGATAATACACCCCAAAATATTGCTGAAGGGGAAGTTGAGATGACGCAAGAGGAAACTAGAAATGGCAATTATTTAGGGGTATTAAAAATTGATAAAATTAATTTGGAACAAGGTTTTTATGATAAAGATAATGAGTTTAACAATGTTAGTAAAAATGTAACGTTGTTAGGACCTTCAAGTTATCCAGATGAAAAGAATGGTAATACTATTTTGGTGGCCCATTCAGGTAGTAGTTATATTGGATATTTTAAGCATTTATACCAATTAGAGGTTGGCGATTTAGCTTCAATAATTTATAAGGGTAAGACCTATGTTTATAAAATCGTTAATATTTATGATGATACTAAAGATGGTGATGTTACGATTTATCGAAATAAAAATAAAACGACATTAACGATGATTACTTGTACAAAAGACGATGATACGAAGCAAACTATTTATGTGGCTGAATTGCAATAATTAAATAAGAAACTTTAGTTTTAACAGGGGCTAAAGTTTTTTGTTTAACAATTTGTCCAACAAACAAAAAAATCATTCAAGAAAAAAATTACCTTGTTTTTTTTTTTTTTTTTTTTTTTTTTTTTTATTTTTTTTTTTAAAATTATGTAATAAAAAAATTTATTAAACTACGATAAATAGAGGTTAATTTAAACAAAAAATATCAAAAAATTAAGTATAATAAAAAAGAAGAATAAAAAACGATAAATAATTCCA
>CALVJP010000052.1 GCA_944332215.1 uncultured Bacilli bacterium | reverse complement strand
ATGATAATCTCAATTTAGTTTTGCACGTTTTTTGGCAAAACCTCTTTTGCGTGTCATAATTTAATCAATTTCATAATTATATTACCACTTTTATTCAAAATTGCCAAGAAAAAAGTACAAATTTTATTAACTAAAACTTGCACTTTTTATTTTTCTGATGAATTTACATTTTACTTTTGAAATTCACCCCTAACTATTTGTTATTTTCTGCTCAATTTTTTTTACTTAACTAAAGTTTATTATCCTTGCGTAAGCCACTCTAAAATGACTTCTTTCGGCATATAACCCACTTTAATTTCATAACTACCATCCGGTTTAAAATAAATTAAGGTTGGCACGCTCATTACTCCAAAGCGTTGACATAAAGGCAAATTTTCATCAATATTAACTTTTATAATTTGCACCTTATCTTTAATGGCTTCTAATTCTGGGCCTAACATTTTACATGGGCCACACCAAGTGGCATAAAAATCAACTAAAACGTTTCCTCGACTGGTGATTTCTTCAAAATTTTTTTCGTTTCCCTCAATAATATTCATTTTTCTTCCTCCTCGTATTTTTCAATAATTTTTTCAACTCCATTAATATGTAATTTATCTTTATCAATTAATTTTTTGACGGTCTGTACTTTAACCACATCATATTCTAAAAATAAATCCAATGTTTCTAAATTAAATTCATTATTATTCTCGCTTTCTTGATATTTATCTATTAAATCAGCAAATTTTCCTGCCACGATTAAAGTTTTATCAGCAAATACTGATAGAACTGGAGTATTCTCTAAAATCGGTTTTTGAAATTTTGAAGAATTTACTAATTCTGTATGAGCGAAATTTGGTAAAGCAAGAACATATAATGCAATAAAAACAATAACATAATTCTTGATTATTCCAATAATAGCTCCTAAAATTTTTGATGGAATGCCTAAAATAATGGTCATTTTTAAAAAGGTTTCAAAAACAGTTGTAGCTATTATTAATACTTTCAAAATTATAAATAAAATGGCAAATACTAATAAAAAAGCAATAATTTCATAAAGAGCGATATTTAAAACCGATACGCCTTTAAAAAGCCCATAAAAATCGAAAAAGGGCAAATAAGTCATTAAAAATTCACTAAGAGGATTTTTTAAAACAAAGGCCAAAATCACGATCACAATGTAACCAACACAATTAACTAAACTTTTGGTAAAACCTTGTTTAAAGCCAATCACTGCGCCTAAAGCTAGAAAAATAATAATGGCTAAATCAATAACACTCATATTATACCTCCCTACGGTAATTATATTACATTTCTTTTGAAAAATAAAGGTTTCTATTTTTATTCATATTGTTTGCCTTTCTTTTTTATGTTAAAATGTGTATAGGTGATTGCTATGATAAAAAACCAAGTGCAAACTATTACGCTTAAAGTTAGTGAAAATACAATGAATAAAATGCAAACATATTTTGAGGATAAAAAAAGGGATAAAACCCCACCATACGCTATTTTCCAAGCTAAAGAAGCCGATACCACTATTACGCTATATGAATCGGGCAAAGCCGTTTTTCAAGGTATCAGTGCTGATATTGATGCGAATATATGGGCCGAGACGGAAAAACATTTAAATCCGCAGCAGAAAATCGAAATAAAAAAATCCGGAAATAAAAAGAAAACTGCTAATCCAAAGACTAATTATGCTCTTTATAATTCTACGTCCATTGGTAGTGATGAAGTTGGAACGGGTGATTTTTTTGGCCCCATTGTCGTTACTGCCGCTTATGTTACTAAAGATAATATTGCATTTTTAGAACAGTTAGGCGTTTGTGACTCTAAAAAAATGACTGATGATCAAATTTTGAAAATTGTGCCTAAAATTATTAAAAAAATTCCCTATTCTACTATGATTTTGAGTAATGAAGAATATAATCAAAAATATAGCGCCCAAATGAATTTAAATGCTATTAAAGCCATTTTACATAACAAAGTGCTCTTAAATATGACTATGCGTTATCCAAATTATGACTACGTGGTGGTAGACCAGTTTACCAGCCCAAGCAGTTATTATAAATACCTAAAGGCCAGCTCTAAAATTCAAAAAAATATCACCTTTATCACTAAAGCGGAAGATCAATGTTTAGCTGTCGCTTGTGCTTCTTTAATTAGTCGTTACGTTTTTGTGAAAGAAATGGATAAAATTTCTAAAGAAATCGGAGTAAATATTCCAAAAGGGGCAGGGCCTATCGTGGATGAAATTGGAGCTAAAATAGTTAAGGAACATGGGGAAACCATTTTAAAAAAAATTGCCAAATGTAGTTTTAAAAATACCGCCAAAATAAAAGAATTAGTTAAAAATAGCTAATTCTTTTACTATTATTTAAAAAGTCCAGAAGAGGACCTTAACGATAAAAACCGGGCATTCCAGGTGGGCACTACCGGAAAGACATCAGGATTCTCACGTAAACGCGAGCATTCAACAACAGTCTTGCCATTAAGTTCCCTATCGTTAACTTGTAGGTTTTTCATAATTGTCACATCTTCCAGACAATTATATTATAGCATAACTAAGATAATTTGCCTACCCTTTTTACTCTAAGTTGACATCATTTTTCATAGTTGTCTAAAAAACTATAATTATGATGGCCCTTTTTATATTGGATAATTGTATTTAAATTAACATTACTCGCGGAAGTGAAAATACTTTTGGCCACGTCTTTATTATACTTTTCTAAGGTTTTCAAGAGTTTTTTCATTTCTAATCTTTTACCAGCACTTTTTTTGGTAACTTTGCAAGCACAATCAATAAATTTTAATTGATTATAATCACGCCAAACTTCAATACTCTTTTCTCGAATTAAATATAATGGACGAATTAATTCGATATTTTCAAAGTTATCGCTTTTAAGTTTAGGCATCATACTGGAATAGGCTCCATTGTATATTAAATTTAACATAATAGTTTCGACTACATCGTCCATATGATGACCTAATGCAATTTTATTGCACCCAAGCTTTTTCGCATAATCATACAAATATCCACGCCGCATTTTAGCACATAAATAACAAGGACTTGCACTAGTGCTAGCAATTTTAAAAACTGGGGTTTCAAATATATGGGCATTAATTTTTAAAAGCTGCAAATTTTCTTTAATTTTATCTAAATTTTCTTTGGTATAACCTGGATCCATTATCATGAATTCTAATTCAAATTTAAACTGCCCATGTCTTTGTAATTCTTGCATACACTTAGCTAATAAAAATGAATCTTTCCCCCCACTAAGACATACTGCAATTCGATCGTTTTCCTTAATTAATTCATAATTTTTAATTGCTTTAACAAATTTGCTCCAAATATCCTTTCGGTATTTTTTGATAATGCTTTTCTCTATTTCACGGTATTTTTCCATGTAGTCCCTACTTAAAAGCTATTTTAAAGCAATATGCAATTCCTCAAGTTGGTTTTTGCTAACAATTCCGGGCGCCTCAGTCATTAAACAAGAAGCACTTGTAGTTTTAGGAAAAGCAATCACATCACGAATATTATCTGTTCCACAAATAATCATAGTTAAGCGTTCAAGGCCCAAAGCTAGTCCCCCATGAGGTGGGGCTCCTAAAGTTAAAGCTTTAAGTAAGAAACCAAATTCTTTCTCAGCTCTTTCTTTAGGAAAACCTAGGGCGGCCAAAACTTTTTCTTGAACATCAGGTCTATGTATTCTGATACTGCCACCACCAATTTCATAACCATTTAAAACCACATCATAAGCTCTCGCCAAAGCTCCTTCTTTATCCGCCAAAGTATTTATATCAGCTGGGGCGGTAAAAGGATGATGACAAGCAAGATAACGCTTTTCTTCTTCACTATATTCAAACATAGGAAAATCGGTTACCCAAAGAAAATTGTATTTATCTTGAGAAATTAAATTTAATTCTTTACCTAGTTTCAGTCTTAAAGCTCCTAAAGATGTTTTTACAATTTTTTTATCGCCGGCGACAATTAATATTAAATCATTATTTTCCAAGTTTAACGTTTCTTTTAAGGCCTGAGCTATCTCTGGTGTTACAAATTTGGCAATGCTTCCCGTAAATTCCTCATTATATTTTAAGAAAGCTAAAGCTTTTGCACGATAAGTTTTTACATATTCTTGAAGCTTTTCAATATCTTTTCTGGAATAATTTTCAGCGGCATTTTTAACAACTAAACAATTAATGATCCCTTTATTATCAATTACTTCTTTAAAAATACTAAAATCTGTTTTGCTAAAAACTTTAGTAATGTCTTTTATTTTTAATTCAAATCTTGTATCTGGTTTATCTGAGCCATAATTATCCATGGATTCTTTATAAGTCATGCGGATAAATGGCGTAGGGACATCTATACCTTTGGTATCTTTAAAAATTTTCTTTAACATCTCTTCAGTTAAAGTCATAATATCTTCTTCATTTACAAAGCTCATTTCTAAGTCAATTTGAGTAAATTCAGGTTGCCTATCCGCTCTTAGATCTTCATCGCGAAAACAACGGGCAATTTGATAATATTTTTCAAATCCTGATACCATAAGTAATTGTTTAAATAACTGTGGAGATTGAGGCAAAGCGTAAAAACGTCCTTCATTAACTCTTGATGGCACCAAGTAATCACGGGCTCCTTCGGGGGTTGATAACCCCAAAATCGGGGTTTCTAACTCGATAAATTCTGCCTTATTTAAATAATTTCTAGCACTCTGCATGATTTTATGTTTCATTATTAAATTGCTTTTTAATTGATCACGTCTTAAATCTAAATAACGGTATTTGAGTCTTGTTTCTTCTAATGCCGTGGTTTTGTCTAATTCAAACGGAATTTCGGCACATTCATTTAAAATTTGGATTTGATCTACGACTACTTCAATGGCGCCTGTTTGTAAATGTTCATTAACGTTTTGTCTTTTAGTAATTTTCCCGGTAACTTCAATAACATATTCGCTTTTTAAAGATAAAGCTAATTTATAAGCAGGGCTTTGAGGATTAACAACTAATTGAATAATTCCACTTCGATCACGTAAATCTATAAAAATTACACCACCTAAATCACGTTTTTTAGCTACCCAACCATTTAAGGTTACTATTTCATCTATATTTTCTATATTAAAGCTAGTATTATTTACTTTCATTTTTATTCATCACCTATTTTACTATCTAAAAAATGTATTAATTCTTCAAGTTTGATTTTATATTCTTCTTTGGTTTGGTTGTTTTTAACGGTTAAGATTTTAGATGAAACTTCTTCGTCCCCAATAATTATAACAAATTTGGTTTTTAAACGATCTGCATGTTTAAAGTTGTTTTTTAAATTGCGGCTTACATAGTCGACATCAACATTAAATCCATTTAATCTTAAGGTATTTGCTATACTAATTACATATGGTTTTTGGGCTTCATCCATAGCAAAAATATAAACATCTAAATCCTCTTCCTCAGTAATTTCTATTTTTTCCGCTTCTAAAGCTAAGAGAAAACGTTCAAGGCCGATTGCAAAACCAACACCACAAGTAGCTGGTCCCCCAACGGTTTCGACTAAATTATTATATCTTCCACCCGCGCCTAATACATTTTGACTACCAAAACCTTTAATGTCGGCTTCTACTTCAAAGACGGTGTGGGTATAATAATCAAGCCCTCTAACTAGTTGGGTATTCTCGACGTATTCAATGTTCATGGCCGTTAAATATTCTTTTACTTTAGCATAATGCTCTTTACTTGCCTCATTTAAATAATCGGCCATTTTAGGAGCATTTTGCATAATTTCCTTTTTTCCATCAACTTTACAATCTAAAATTCGCAATGGGTTTTTTTCATATCTTGTTTGACAATCCTCACATAAATCGTTTATATAAGGTTTAAAATATTCTAATAAAGCTTGGCGATAATTCATTCGTGATTCTATATCCCCTAGTGAATTGATATTAACTTTAATACCTTTTAGGCCAACCATTTTAAATAAATTGACAATGATACTAATAACTTCGGCATCGAGCATTGGATCATTACTACCAAAGGCCTCGACACCAAATTGGGTAAATTCTCTATTTCGGCCTGATTGTGGGCGCTCATACCTAAACATTGAGCCGAAATACCAAGCTTTTAAAGGCATAGCTTCAACATACAATTTGTTTTCGATAAAGCAACGCACTAATCCGGCTGTGCCTTCTGGTCTTAAAGTCAAATTACGGTTTCCCCGATCTTTAAAATCATAGGTTTCTTTACTCACAATATCTGTGGTTTCCCCTACTCCTCGGTGGAATAATTCGCTTGCTTCAAAAATTGGGGTTTGAAAGTATTTATAATTATATTTATCCATTAAAGCAGTTATAAGTTTTCTAATATATAAAATTTTAGTCGCCTTTTTTCCAAAAATATCATAAGTCCCTTTAGGCTTTTGTATCATATTATCTCTCCTTACATCTATTTAAAATTATATGTGTTTTTAGCATAAAAGTCAATTGATTGCATATTAAAAGCCAATTATTATAATTGACTTTTATTTAACTTTGGATTGCGTTTTTTCACCTTCCAGTGTGCCATATGTTTTTTCATATTCAGCTTTTAAATTGCGAAATTGCTCGTAATCTATAGCTATCTCAGCAGCATCCATAGCTTCTAACAATTTAGCACGATATGGATCTTCAGGTACTTGATCTCCATTTGGCATGAACATCATAGGGGTTTGATCCATTTGTTCATCAAGCCACTGTCGTTCTGGTGAAATATTTACATTGATCGGATTTCTATCTAAAATTTCCCCATGTTCTTGCACTAATGCTTCATACGCACTTTTTTCACTTCCAGATAATTTGCTAGGATCAGGATATTTAGAATTGATTTCTTCAAGAATTGCATTATCTCTCTTTAAGTCCTCTTCAGACCAATTAGGAAAAGCTTTTTTATCATTTTCCAAAACTGGGTCATTTTGAGGGCTTTGAGCATTGCTTGCTACTTGAGGCTCACTTTTATTTTCCTGTTCAACTTTAGGCATATCAACAATTATAGGTGTAGGTTCCACCGACTTTGACATTTCCATTACACCTTGTCTATCAGTAACCTCTTGTTCATGTTTAAGTTCTGCTTGCAAATGATCAATTTGAGCTTGCAAAGTATCTAATTCTGGATCATACCAAGTGCCATTTCTTTGGTTATTAGCTACTTTACTATTATATCGTGATTGTAATGCTTGTATTTCAGATTCGATTTCGTTCTCAGTCGCACTTTTCACTCTTGCTTCTTTAGGTTCTTCAGCTATTACATTATTCATCTGTTCGTGTTGAATTTCATTATTTAAATTATTAATTTGTTGTTGTAAATTTTCCAATTCTGGATCGAATATAACACCTTTTCTAATATTATCGGCTTCTTGACTTCGATAACGAGATTGAAGTGTAGTTATTTCCGCTTCTATCTCATTTACAACATTAGCTGTATCAGTTTTTTCTACGTTTTCTTGTGGCCTAGTTGCTTCAGCCTTCATTGCTTCAGTCCGTTTTTTCATTTCAACATAACTCATAGGAGCAATTGCTGGCGCATCAATAATTTGGGCTATAGGCTCGCTTTGATTTTCTTTATCTGCTACGATTTGCTCTGTTTCAGGATCAATTGACTCTGCCGCCTTATCTACTAAAAGACTAGCTTCAAAATCAACAATTGTATTATAAACATCCATCATATCTGATACTTTGTGTTTTTCTCTAATTTCATAAGTTTCATTGCCAACTTTAAGAGTAATTATACCATCTGTAGTTGAGGTTTGATATTTTTTTAGCAAATCAAGGCACTCTGTACGATATGCTAAATAGTCTGCTTTATGCGATTGTCTTACATATTTTTTGCTTACATTGTAATAGTTAATTGCTGCTTTCTTTAAATTATCTAAGTTTTCAATCGAATAACGAGGTGCCTCAAGGTCATTGCTTAAATTCTTATATGCTGCTTCAAATTGGCTTTGAAAATGATCTTTAGCTCCAAGAACACTTTCCCAAGTCACTTCAAGTTTGTCCTCAGTCTTTAAAAGCTTACGTTCATATTTTTCAGCTGCTTTGTTGGCTGTAAATTTATCGGCTAATTTATTTCGCAATGCTTCTTTTAATTTTGTTTTTTTAGCTCCAACAAATTTTGCCACTTTGTGACCTGACATACGAGAAAAATCTTTTACACCAATTGTTGTTTTAGCTTTAGCCACATTAATTGCTCTAGTAAAGTCATGAAATATACCAGTGTTTTCAAAAACTTTGATATTATAATCTTTATGACTATCAATCTCATCTAGGCTTTTGATAATATCATCTATTTTCTGTTCTTTTACTTCAATTGCTTTTTTTATATCACAGCAGCGAATTTCGAGTTGAACCAAATCATGGATAAGTTTCAACTGAACATCATCTAAGTATTGATGCTGATTCATTGCTGATGCTAATGTTGTAATACGATCTTGAAGTTGCACAAATTCTTTATTTAAAGCCTCAATTTGATCATTATATTTTTCTTTTTGAGCTACTAGTTTTTTGGCGTATTTCATAGCTTGATAAGCTTCAGCAATTTTCTCTTTTGAAGCCACTTCAAACTGCGCATGACGCCCTCCCATATAAATAAACATTCCATTTTGCTCAATCAAGTTTTTTTCAATTCTATTTTCAGCCATTTTATTCACCTTCTTCTGCTAATCCATCAATAATTTTTTGAACTAATTCCATTTCATCATCGCTGACATCGTGTAATTCGATTTCATCATCTTTATCTACAATAGATGAAACATAAACGTCGTCAGTTTCATCTTCAAAATGATAAACTAAATAATTTTTGCCATTTTCTAATTCAAAGCAGCCAAGAATAGTTGCTTCCACTTCTTGACTGCCTTTCATCATTTTTACCTTTTCTTTCATATTAATGCCCCTCTTTCTTTTTATCGCAATTGTAATTAACGACGTTTACGCATTTTAGCGCCAGCAACAGCTGTGGCCATACCAGCAGCCGTCATAAAGCCAAGTCCCGCTATCAATGGTGCAATATCATCACCGGTTTTTGGTAAAGTAGGCTCGCTTATAACCTCTTCTGTAGGGTTTTCTGGTACTTCTGGTGTTTCAGGCTCTGGTGTTGGCTCTGGAATAACTGGAGTTTCCGGCTCTTCTGGTACTACTGGTTTAAGTGGATCAGTATCAACTGGATTATAGTATTTTTCATCAGTTACTGTGCATACTTCTATGGAAATTTCTCGGCCATCAGAAGATTTTACCGTAAGTGTTCCGTCCTCATTCATATAGAATATAACATCATAACCAAGAATTAGTTGGCCCACTTCTAAAGCATAATTAGCTTTAAGTGGATCAATTGGTTTATCTGGATGTGCTTTATTATATCCTTCAATGAAATTATCAATATCATCGGCTTTTACAGGATTACTAAACCATAATAATGGTTCTTCTACATTATCCCCTGGTACTACTACAATAACATCTTGACCATTAGTTTCTATATCATAAGAATTAGATCCCTCATATTGAGTTGAATCGACATAATCGACGTAGCTTTCATCCGTTTTATTTTCATCTTGATTAACTGTCACTTCTTCTTGTTTAAGCTCTTTAGCTAAAGCAGTCGTTATTTTTTGGGCATCCTCGTAAGAAACAATGCCATCAAAACTCGCTGTACTACCTACACTATTAACTGTTTCTCTTAAAACTTCAATATCCATTCCTAAAGCTGTAGCTAAATCATTATAAGACATATTATCTTTATAAACAATAGCTTGGCTATCATTAGTATTTTCATTAGAGTTTACTTCGTCACTCGGAGTTTCACCCTGATCGATAATTACAGTATTTTCATCTTTATCTATAACCACGCCATCAATTGTATCCGTTTTAATTTCGTTTTCTTCTGTTTCATTGATTGGTGTTTGAATATCATTATCTAGGCTGTTTTCTTCGTCATTTGCTACTTCAGCGCCATCAATTTCAGTTTTTTGACTTTCGTCTGTTGGCGTTTCAATATCATTTTCAGGATCTACTTCTGGCGTAGTAACTTCCACGGTTGTATTATTTTCTAACGTTGATTCCGGAGATACGGTTTCATTAGCCACAGGCGTAGTTTCTTGAGCTGATGCCGCCAATTCGTTAGCAAAATCTTGAACATCTTGTTGTGATGTCATTTGTGTATCCGAAGCTGGCTGCTCAAGTGGAGTTACTCCCTCATTAGCATCTACAATTTCAGGAGCTGCTTCATCAGCATGAGCTTGGCCTGGCATAGAAAGAGCCATAGCTAAAGCCGCCGTTGAAACAAAAGTACCCACAGCTACTCTTCGATCATTTAAAGCTCTTTTGACTTTTTCTGTAAAATCATTACTTCTAACATTATCTATGAAGCGTCCCCATAAACCACGGGCTGTAAGCTGTTGTTGCATCTCTTTAATTAATTTAAATCTTTTCATTTTTCATTCCTCCTCAATAAGGTAATTTCTCTATTTTTCTTTTGAAATCACAAGGCAATTTTGAGAATCCCCCTTTATATGCGGGTATAATACCACACAAAGCATATTTTGTCAAGTTATGTCACTTAAACCTCTAACTCAAATTTTTTATTTATACCAATATTATTATAACAATTTTAAGCTGAAATAGCAAAATAAAATTGCAAAAAAAGCAATTATGCTTATAAAAACATAATTACTTTACATTTCACTTTTGGAGTTTTTGTTTACGGTTACCCGCATATACGATTAAAGAGCCACCAACAATAATAATTAAAATACCAGAAAATACACAAAGTAAAATAACATTAGCCTGAGTATTTGGAACCTCAACTACTTCTGGCGTTCCTCCTTTAACAGACAAATTAACGGTTTTTTCTAAGGGAATAGTATCCTCATACAAACCTACCACTCTTTGATAAACATCATTGCCTGGTTTATAAATTTTAGCTTCCGTTGTCGTGCCAGTAGCTGTAAATTTCACGACAATTTTAGTTTCGTCAGTAGCCTCTTCTGCCGGGACTCTAATTTTTAAACGTTCAGACGAATTAAATTTAGTTTTAGCTACGCCTTTTTCGTCAACAGCAACCGTATTTTTAGTGCCACCAGTTAACACAACATCGTAAGTACTAGCCCCAACTAAAGCAGCTGACATATAAGGTGATTCATAATACTTGCCATCACTCGTTAAAGTAAAATTCGTATCCCCCACTGTTAAATCCATCTTCGGTGCTACTTGATTATTTTTGGCACTACGAGCATTTTCCACCATTGGCTTAATATATTTGGAAACTAATTGATAGCGATCAGTTTCTTTAGTAGCATTTTTAAATGCATTGGATACTTTATCCTCATTAGTATACCACCAAACCGCCGCCTGCGTGATATATTTATCAGCTTCATCATTACCGGTAATTGACTTAGCTGGATAGCCATTTTGCAAAATATATAAAAGCCCTGCATCACCATTACCACTTAAGGTAACAGTTTGACCTTGATCAAGCGCTTTTTTATCAACATCCATACAATATATAACTTGACCATCTTCAGTGGTAAAAATGGTAAAACCATATTCGGCATTATCCACTAAAGCCGATAATACTTCAGCTCTTTTAACTTTGATCGTTTCTGGCGCTGCTGATACTGCTCCAAAACCAACCACAAAAACCAAAGATATAGCCACTATACCAGCAAATACTTTCTTTAGCCCTTTTAACATTTTTGACTCTCCCTTCTAAAATACAATTTCATTATAACAGTTTTTAACCAAAATAACAAATATTTTTGTTAAAAATCTGTCAAAAAAGAAGCCTTAGTAATTAAGGCCTCCTATTTAAGATAAGATATTACTTTTTTTGCGGCAAATGACTAAAAGAGCTCCAGCTAAAATGCTTAATAATCCAGTTATTACAGCGAAAGGTGAGATATTTGCTTTAGTATTAGGCACTTCGACAACTTCAGAAACTGTACATTCTTCTTTATAAGTCTTTTCATCAACGATATTTCCATCCTTGCCATAGTATTTATCATCAATAATTTCACAAACATGTTTATCAGGATTTTTTGGATCCACTTTTAAGCTAGCAGTTCCACTTAAGGCTTTTTCTTCCGTATAAAGTCCAACTACCCTTTGATAACTTTTATCACTAGGAGTATAAATTTTAGCCTTTTGAGTTTCCCCAGTGGCCGTAAATTTCACTGATAAATTCATAGTTTTTGTAACTTCGTCAGCGGGGATTCTTACTTTAAATCTTTCAGAAGATTTAAAAGTTGTTTGTTTTTCCCCTTTTTCATTAATAATTACTGTATTTTTAGAGCCTCCACTAACAGATACTTTATATTCACTAGCATTCACTAAAGCGGCTGACATATAAGGTGACTCATAATATTTTTCATCATCACTTAAGGTAAGCTGCGTACCATTAGTAATGATTTTTAAACTAGGTGTTCCTTGAGTATCTTTTGCCTGACGAGCTTTTTCCACCATTGGTTTAATATATTTTGAAACTAATTGATAGCGGTCAGTTTCTTTGGTAGCATTTTTAAAATCACTTGATAACTTACTTTCATTTACATACCACCAAACTGCAGCTTGGGTAATGTATTTATCAGCTTCATCATTACCAGTAATTGATTTTACTGGATAACCATTTTGTAAAATATATAAAAGCCCTGCATCACCATTACCGCTTAGGCTAGCTGTTTGCCCTTGTTTTAATGGTGTTTTATCAACATCCATACAATAAATAATTTGTCCATCTTCAGTTGTAAAAATGGTAAAACCATATTCGGCATTATCCACTAAAGCCGATAATACTTCGGCACGTTTTACACTAATTGAATCAGGCGCGACTTTGGCTAAAGATGAGCCAAGTCCTAAAACAAATACGATCATCACGGCTAAAGCAATTTGAGTTATTTTTTTTAATGCTTTTTTCATATTTTTTCCCCCTTCAATGATTTATTACATAAATCCCTGTTTACAAGGACGTATCTTATCACTAAAAGCGCGGTTTGTCAAGTTGAAATTGTAGGTTTAATTATATTCCCAGATGAAGCTAGAAAAAACATTAGTATTAGGTTTGCCATTTTTAAAAGTGTTTTTCAGCTTTTTTCTAAGCTACCTCACGGAATAAATATAAAATCTTCAATTTCATTAAACTCGTCTCTTAGCATATCCATATATATCGTATCATGCATTAAACCATTGGCATAATGACTATTTCGGCGCACCCCAAAAGTTTTAAAACCTAACTTTTTATAAGTCCTTATCGCTTTTTCATTAAATGAGTAGACTTTTAACATCACATTATTTAATCCTAAAGTATTAAATCCATAATTCAATAATATTTTCATGGCTTCCCGGCCATAGCCTTTATTTTGTTCTTCCTTATCACCAATAAAAATCCCTATTTCCGCAGTCCTGTCAACCATATCAACATTGGTAAATCCACAATTACCAATTAATTTATCGCTATCCCTTAAAACAATGGCAAAACAATAACCATTATTATTTTTCCGAATCCATTCTCTTTCGGTTTCAACATCTAAAACCGGGCGGTTACCTAAATACTGCGTTATTTCTTTATCCGTAAGCCATTTTACATAAAGCTCTGCATCATTAATGTTCAGTGGTGAAAGATATAACCTGTCACCTTTAACTACTTCAAAATACTTCATCATACCACCTACAATTTTTCATAATATAGTTAAAAAAGCAACTAAAAATTACATTGCTTTTTTACGTGAGGAAAACTTATAATTCTTGCCATCTTCATACTTTTCTCCATCTAATAACACATAAACTACGTCATCGTCATCACCTTCAATAAAGCGAATTTGACGTCCTTTTAAATACTTCCAAAGCGCGAATGTTGAAATTGCAATACCTAAAGCTGCAACTGTTGCTCCAATCATTACTTTCTTTTTAGTTTCCATTATCTAGGCCTCCTTTATTATCATTTCATCATAAAGCCAAACTTATACTAAAAGTATAACATCATAATTTTCATTAGTCAATCTATGGTAATTTGATACGTAGCTTTTTTTTGCTAAATTTATAAATATCATCTTTAAAAAACTTATAAGTAGCAATTATGACAATAGCTACGGGCAAAGATAAAATAATACCTGTAATTCCAAATAATATACCCCCAGCAAAGACTGAAACAATTACCACTAAAGGATGAATTTTATTTGTTTTTCCATAAACCCAAGGATTAATAACATAACCATCTACTGCTGAAAAAATCACAAAAATAATACATGTTTTTAAAAACAAATCTGGGCTAATAACAAAAGCAGTGATCGCGGCAATAACATTAGTAATAATGCCTCCAAAATACGGGACTAAATTACCAAGGCCTGCTAAAGTTCCTAGCATTAAAGCATTGGGATGTCCAATTACTGAATATAAAAATGCATACTCAAAAAATGAAATGAAAACTATTTTTAAAAAACCAGATAAATAATTTTCTAATTCATGATTTACTAAAGATACATATCGATATAATTTTTTATTATGAAAATATAAATAACGTTTAACCCCGGCTTTTATTTTTTCCATATCGGCTAAAAAATAAATCGTCGCAGCTATGACAATTAACAACTTTGAGATAATACTTAAGGAAACTCCAATAATATTAATGGCCCCGTTTGAAATATATTCCCCTAATTTCTCTAAAGTATCATTAAAAGTTGTTGATAATTGTTCTTGAACCGTACTAAATTCAATATTATATTTTAAAGATATTTCTTTTAAAAATGAAATAATGCCATTAAAAATACTACCAATTTGTTCAGCAAATACTGGAGCAATTAAATAAGTTAAAAGGCCAAAAATAAGAACAAAAAAACCAATTACTAATAACATAGCTAAAGCTTTTGGCACTTTATAACGCCTCAAAAAATCAACTAATGGAGTTAAAGCATAGGCAATTATAAAAGCGATAAAAAAAGGTAGTAAGATTTCTGATAAAATACTTACTACTCCAAGCCAAAAACTTCTCGTTTGATATATCAAATAAATAATTAAAACAAATAATACCACATTAACTAATTTATAGTCTAATCGGTTTTTAGTCATTTTAATTCTCGCTTTCTAACCAGATCGTTACCGGTCCATCATTTTGAATATTAACTAGCATATCAGCTTTAAATACGCCTGTTTCTACGGTTATATATTCTCTTAATTTATCATTAAATATTTTGTATAATTTTTCAGCTTCTATACTATTTAAAGCTTTCGCATAACTTGGGCGATTACCTTTGCGAGCATCAGCATATAAAGTAAACTGTGAAATACTTAAAATACTCCCTTGAACATCTAAAACTGATTTATTCATTATATTATTTTCATCTTCAAATATACGCAAATGAAGGATTTTTTTAATCATATAATCGATATTTTTTAAACTATCAGAAGTCGTAAAGCTTACAAATAAAACCAAACCTTTATTGATTTGGCCAGTTATTTGACCATTAACAGTTACGGAGGAAGTTAAAGAACGCTGGACCAAGACTCTCATTTAATAAACCTTTCAACCTCAGTAACTTCAGGCATCATTTGAATATCATTAATCAGTTTCATTAATTCGGCTTTGTCTTTAACGACCACATTCATTTCAATTGTTTGTCCTTCTAAATCTTTATTATTAACTACGCCTTGCACGCCAATATCATTATTAGCTGCTTTGGTCACAACCGGTAGTAAAACATCACTGCCGGCTCCCGCATGAATTAAAATGGCGGTTTTAAATTTTTCGTTATTATCATTCCAAGTGGTTTCAATCAATCTTTCATCCAAATTAGCCACATTTGGACACACCATTCGGTGTACGGTGATTCCATTACCTTTGGTAATATAGCCAACTATCCTATCTCCTGGTACAGGATTACAGCAAGAAGCTAAATTAACTTTAATATCATCGGCTCCTGCTACGGCAACGACATTGTCTTTGCGGTGAATTTTCGCGCCCAGTTTTTGTGCTTTTTCTAGCATTTTCTCTTCTTTTGATACTTCTTCTTTATTAATTGCTTCCAAAACTGCTTCGGGGGCTAATTTACCGCTACCAATATTTGAATAAATTTCATTAAGTGCACCTAATTTAAGTCCATTTAAAACCTTGCTTAACACTTCTTCACTTTGAAATTCACTCATCGTCATTTTACAACGTTTTAACTCTTTAAGTAGCAATTCTTCACCTTTTTTAATATGCTCATCTTTATCAACTTTATTAAAAAAGTTTTTCATTTTATTTTTGGCTTGGGTTGTTTTGGCCATTTTTAGCCATTCGCGGCTGGGGCCACTGGAATTGTTGCTAGTGATTACTTTCACTACATCATTGTTTTCTAATTCATAATCAAATGGGACTATTTGGGAATTAACTAAAGCCCCGGTCATTTGATCCCCTACTTTAGTATGTACTTTGTAGGCAAAGTCAATTGGTGTCGATCCATTAGGTAACTCGATGACATCGCCTTTAGGGGTAAAAACATAAATTGTATTTTTAAGGACATCTTCTTTAACTGATTTTACAAATTCTTCAGGATTTTCTTCATTATTTTTAAGCTCCATAATTGATTTAAAAAATTGTAGTTTCTGTTCCATGTCACTTTGGATGGCTGCTTTATTACTTCCTTTTTCTTTATAAGACCAGTGAGAAGCGATTCCGTTTTCAGCCACTTTATCCATTTCATAAGTCCTAATTTGAATTTCATACAATTGTCCATCATTGCCAAAAACTGTGGTGTGTAATGATTGATACATATTTGTTTTGGGCATTGCAATATAATCTTTAAAACGATTAGGTTTCGGTTTAAATTTGGAATGAATAATGCCTAAAGCTTGATAACATTCTTGTTCGGTGTTGACAAACACGCGAAGGGCTAATAAATCATAAATGTCACTAAAACGTTTACCTTTATCTAGTTTTTTATAAATACTATAAATACTTTTTGAACGCCCTTTAATTTCATGTTTAATATTATGTTTGGTTAATAATTCGGATACCGCCTCGATCATTTTGGCCACACTAGCATCACGTTCAGCTTTGGTGGCATTAAGTTTTTCGACAATATCATAATATTCATCAGGTTTTAAATAACGTAAAGACAATTCTTCTAATTCAGATTTAATATTATTCATACCTAAACGATGAGCAATGGGGGTTAGAATATCCAAGGTTTCTTTAGCTGTTTCTTTCTGTTTTCTTTCATCCAATACAAATAAGGTTTTCATATTATGCAGTCTATCAGCTAGTTTGATAATAATAACTCTAACATCTTCCGATAAGCCAACCAGTATTTTGCGCTGATTCGTGATAACTGATTCATTATCGCCCGAAAAATTTAATTTATTAATTTTACTCACGCCTAAAGTAATCGATAAAATATCCTCGCCAAACAATTGTTTAAATTCCTCTAAATCAACATCTTTTTCTTCAATCGCATCATGAAGCAAAGCACCAGCAATTGTCGAAGCATCGGCATTAATACTAGTTAAAATATAAGCGACAGAAAGCGGATGAGTAATATAATCCTCACCCGTTAATCGTTTCTCGCCAAAATGTTTGTCGTAGGCATACTTATAGGCTTTCTCAATTAACTCTAATTCTTCTTTGTCAGCAATGTATTCTTTTACTTTGTCATATAATACTTCAAAAGTATTACATGATCTATGTTTAGCCATTTTACCACCTCTCTTAAGAGTTTATGCCTTTAATTGTTAATTCTTGAACTTCGTCATCAACATCAGTTGTTTTTTTCTTTTTCTTGGGTTTACCCTTTTTTATATGACGTTTTTCAACCTCAAGCCACATTTGACTAGCCACAAATAATGATGATAATGTACCGGCTATTAGTCCAATTAATAAAGCAATGTTAAACTCAAATATATCATGGGCGCCTAAGAAGATTAAAGCCAACACTGGAATCAAAGTGGTAAGGGTCGTAATAATACTACGATTCAAGATTTCTCTTAAACTGTTATTAACAATGCCTGTTAATTCGTCTGGATCTTTAATTTCACCTTTTTTCTTTTGGTTTTCACGGATTCGGTCAAAAGTAATAATAATATCATTAACTGAATAACCGATAATTGAAAGAATAGCGGCAATAAAGATACTAGAAACTTCTAAACCTAAAATACAAAATAGTGATACGGTGACTAAAACATTTAACAATAAAGCAACAATACAACTAATACCATAACTAAACTTAAATCTTAGGGAAATATAAGCAATAATAGCTAAAGAGGCGACAATTAATGATAAAATTGCATTTTTGATTAATTCTTGTTTTACCACCGTGGAAATAACTCCGACATCGGTTGAAGCGGCATATTTATCAGCAAAATATTTTTCGGTTTCCATGGATTTATTTTTCGATAAAGAATCTTCGATCTTAATTGCATATGAGCCATCACTTTGTTCTTCGAAATCATACATATCATAACCAAGTTTTGAAACATCTCTTTGGATTTTTTCTTCGGTTAAATGTTCATCCGTTTTTAAAGTAATGACGGTTCCACCTTTAAAGTCAACACCAAGATTAAGACCTACTTTAAATAAGCAGAAAATTCCAGCAAGACTAATGATTGTCGCTATAACTAAGAACCCTTTACGGTTTTTCACAAAATCTAATTTTTGATAGAAAAATTTTGTTCTTTTTTCTTTATGAGCTATATCAGGAATATCCTTAGCTTTAACCCCAATAAATAAATGTGGTTTATTTTCAAATTTCCCAGTTTCTACGTATTTTTTCATTAACCATCTAGTAAAGAATACCATAATAAGCATGGTTGAGAAAATACTGATAATCAACATAGTAGCAAAACCTTTAACACTACTTTGGCCAAAAATAAATAAGACAATAGCTGTGATTAAAGTAGTCACGTTAGCATCTAAAATAGTACTAAAAGAATTTTTGTTACCATGTTTAAGTGCCGTCGTCACCGAGCGGCCCTCGTACAGTTCATCTTTAATTCGCGAAAAATTAATAACGTTGGAATCAACTGCCATTCCAATACCAATAATCATTGCGGCAATTCCTGGTAAAGTTAAAGTGCCTCCTATTAACCAGAAAATAAAGAATGTAAGGGCGGTATAAAGAATAATTCCCACACTAGCAATAAAACCTGAGAAACGATAGACGATTATTAAAAATAAACAAATTAACGCAATACCAACAACGCCAGCTACGGCGGTTTTTTCTAATGAGTTTTCCCCAAATGAAGCCCCAACACTTTTAGATGAAACTTCGACTAACTTTGTTGGCATACTACCAGAATTAATTAAATCTACTAGATTTTCCACTTCTTCATCTTCAAAATTACCTTGGATAATAACATCACTACTAAACCCTTGCGAAACGGATGCTACTGATAAACAGCGTGAATCATTAAGTGACCCGCACTTGGCACTCTCTTGAGCAAATGAATCTTGCTCTTCATCAAAATCAAGCCAAATCACAATTCGGTTATCTTCTTGTTCACTTATTTTTTTGGTAACTTTATAAAATTCGTCTTTATCTTTAATGCTCAAAGAGACCACTGGATTACCGCTTTCGTCTTGTCCCACTTTAGCGGCTCCACTACGCAAAACATCGCTAGTCATTAAAAGATTATCATTAGTATCTCTAAATGATAAACTAGCTGTTTGACTGAGTACATTACGGGCATCATCAGCATTATCAATTCCAGCTAATTGGACTCTAATTTTATCGCCCTCAATATCAATTGTTGGCTCTAATACCCCTAACACATCAATTCTTTTAACTAAAGTTTTATAAGTGGCATTTACCATGTCACTAGTAACTTTTTCTTCTTTGTCGATACTTTCGACTTGATATAAAACTTCAAATCCACCTTGTAAATCTAAACCAAGTTTTACGTTTTGTAAAACCGGAAATAACAAAGCTAATGAAGCTCCAATGATAATAATTGTCAAGACAATTTTCGTCCATAACTTATTTTTCATGTTTACTCTCCTTGTTCGTTTTCAAAATAGACTCTACGTGTGCGCCTATTTAATTTGTTTTTAAAATACGCATCTATTAAGGAATTGTCGCTACTAAAAATATCACTAACCATTTCATTTAAAGCTAAATTCCGGCTATTTTTCCATTTGATTTCTTTTAAATAATTCCACACATCATCTTCGGTTAAATATCCATAACCATCTCTTTTAAGCTCGGCCACTTTTGATTTTAAGGCCGGATTAAGACGTTTATATAATTCTTCAGCACTATTAAATTCGATATTCATGTTTTCCCTCCATTAAGCGTACATATCTATTATAACGTAATTTCTATTATTTTTAAAGATATAACGCTAAATTTATCGTAATTTGACTTTTTCCACCTGCAACTTTATAATATTGGAAAGGAGGTGGAATATGTTTACGGTCACAATTCCAAACGAAACTACTGATAATATGAAATATTATGTTTTTGATAAAAATGAATGGACGGGTATTATTCCAATACAAAATAAAACTAGTCACTACTTCCCGCTTCACATAAATGTTAGTTATTCAAATGGTGCGGCTGGTTTTTATATTATACTCCAGAATAATAAACCTATTTTAATGACGGAAGAAGCGTTTGATAAATCTCAAGACATTTCTTTATATACCCAGTATTATCCTTTTGGCACGCCTTTAACTGATGAGGAATTTGAAACTTTAGCTACTTTCAGCGATATGCAGAATTCTAATTTAATTTCACCTACTGAATTAGACATGGGTAACCAGCAAAAACAAAAAGTTTTAGAGTATGCTAATCGCACAATTAATACTCATAATTTATCTTGAAAATTGGAATTTTTCCAATTTTTTTGTTATCATAGCTTTTCCATAACATATAATCTAGTATGACAAAGTACAAAGGTAACCTCTTTATTAAATCGACCATAATTTTAATTATTGGTGGGGCCATTACGAAAATTGTCAGTATGCTCATCAAAATTGTTTTAGCACGCCTAATTGGCTCTGAAGGTATGGGAATTTATATGCTTATTTCCCCAACTTTCATGCTTCTAATGGCTATAGCCCAATTAGGTTTTCCAGTTGCTATTAGCAAGCTAGTTGCCGAGGAAAAGAAGAATAACAAAAACCTAGTTTTTTCAATCATTCCTATTTCATTAATCATCAATATTACCATCATGATTTTTCTCTTTTTTACTAGTCACTATATCAGTACGCATTTGCTCCATGATGAGCGCAGTTACTATGCTTTGATTTGTATTGGCTTTGTTTTACCTTTTATCAGCATTTCCAGTATTTTAAGAGGCTATTTTTTTGGTAAACAAAATATGATTCCTCATGTCGTTAGTAATGTTACCGAAGATGTTATTCGATTAATCTGCCTCATCATCGGTATTCCAATTTTTATCAGTTTTGGCTTAGAATACGCGGTTGCCTTTGTTGTTTTAACTAATGTTCTAAGTGAATTAACGTCGATTTTAGTCCTTTTCTTCTTTTTACCTAAAAATTTTAAACTCACTAAAAAAGATTTAATTCCAAATAAAGCTAATGTTAAAGACGTTTTTAATATTGGTATTCCAACTACTATGAGCCGCTTAATTGGCTCAATTGGCTACTTTTTCGAGCCAATTATTCTCACTTATATGCTTATTAAAAGTGGTTATACTAATACTTTTATTGTCAATGAATACGGTATTATCAATGGCTTTATCATGCCTTTAGTTTTACTACCGTCATTTTTCACTATGGCTATTAGCCAGGCTTTAATTCCTAATGTCAGTAAGTCCTATTCCCATGGCCATTATAAATACACTTACGGTAAAATAAAATTAGCCATTGTCCTTTCGCTTTTAATTGGAATTCCGGCAACAATTATCTTTGAATTATTTCCGGAATTACCAATGAAATTTATTTATAACACTACTGACGGTATTGAATATATTAAAGTACTCGCGCCTATTGCTCTTTTTCACTATATCCAAGCTCCGCTTACTTCAAGTTTGCAAGCAATGGGTAAAGCCAAAGAAGCTATGAATGGCACTTTAATCGGAACGATTATTCGAATCTTTTCTCTTTTTGCGCTTTGCCATTTACATATTGGTTTATGGGCTTTAGTTTGGTCCAGTGCTTTAAATATGATAGTCGTCACAATTCACCAATATATTCATGTTAAAAAGGCTTTAAAAAAATAGCCTACTAGCTATTTTCTTTGTAATTAACGACCACAGTCACACCTTTAGAAACATTTTTTGCCACATCCTGATAATTACTATT
This sequence comes from uncultured Bacilli bacterium, assembly GCA_944332215.1. Classification (GTDB taxonomy): domain Bacteria; phylum Bacillota_I; class Bacilli_A; order RF39; family UBA660; genus Coprosoma. The sequence goes on along the minus strand of CALVJP010000052.1, from coordinate 27,122 downwards.
ATAAGTGGCGATCACTTGCATATGTGTAACTTCCCCGGCATCTAATTCATCACCAACTTCTAAACCTTTTACCTCAAATAAAGCTACGTCGTCTATTTTATTACTTGGTAAAATATGAATACTATCAACTTTAGCATCTAAAAGACCATTGTTTTTAATGGCAAAATCATAAGTGATACTATCTCCAGGTCCAGCAAATGAAATATTAAAAGTGGCACTGTTAGCATTATAAACTACCTCAGAAGTTTCGGTAGCTTGGCCATTAACTGCGACTTTTTTAGCATCAATAAATCCAATATTCCAATTATTAGCTGATCCTGTTATATTGTCTCCGGATAAGGGAGCTGCAAATACAGCATAACCAACAACTAAAGTCGCCACCACTACGACGCCTAATAAAATGTGGTTACTTTTATTTATTCTCATACTATTCATACCTCTCTTTACCCTATCACATCGTTATTAGTATACCATATAGCCTTCGATTTTTCAAGCGGGACATAAACAAAATAAATTTTGCTTTTCCATAGAGCAATATTAATAGGTGTTCTTACATTTATTTTATCTGTTAAATATCCTTACCCTTGCCTCCATTATAAACTAGCAAGTTCTTGTAAAAGTTTTTATGCACTTTCCTTATAAATAACACATATTTGCCCATTTCGCTCATAAATTTAAATAGGAGGACTCTATGAAACACTTAAAAAGAATTTTAAAAGGCTTGCTCTTTGCTACTGGTAGTCTTATTATTTTAACATTTTTAATTACTTTATTAAATTATTTTGACATAATTGGCAATAAATTCATTAACATCGCCAAAATTATTATTCCATTATTTGCTTTAGCTTTAGGTGGTTATGTTATGGGAAAAGAAGCCAAACAAAACGGGTGGATAGAAGGCCTAAAATTAGGCTTAATCATGGCTATTTTAATCATGGTTTTCAATTTGATTTTTGTTAATGTTACCCTTAAAAACTTTATTTTCTATGCCCTACTTCTAATCAGTGCCGTTTTTGGTAGCATGTTTGGTATTAATATGAAAAAAGAATCATAAAAATATGACTTGAAATCTAATATATTTTGAAAAAGCAATATCAAAATTATTGCTTTTTACTTTCATATCTTTGCAAAAATTCTTCTTTAAATTTTTGAAATTCTCCGTTTTTAATCGAAGCTCTAATATTTTCCATTAGTTTAATTAGAAAACGGATATTATGAATAGATAATAAACGGGCTCCCAAGGTCTCTTTAGCCACTAATAAATGACGAATATAAGCTTTAGAGTAATGCTGACAAGCATAGCAATCACATTTTGGGTCAATAGCTTCGAAATCTTCTTTAAACTGGGCATTTTTTAAATTAATTTTCCCCTCATTTGTAAAAGCATTACCATGACGAGCTAACCGTGTTGGTAAAACGCAGTCAAACATATCAATTCCACGTTCGACGCCTTCTAAAATATCTGCCGGCTCACCAACGCCCATTAAATAACGGGGTTTATCTTTAGGTAAATATTTGATGGCATCATCAATCATTTTATACATAACATCTTTGGTTTCGCCAACACTGGTGCCACCGATCGAATATCCATCAAAATTCATTTTCACGGTTTCTTCGGCACTAAAGCGGCGCAAATCCTTGTAAGCTCCACCTTGAACAATTCCAAATAACGATTGATTTTTATTTTTATGAGCCTTTTTACCTCTAGCGGCCCACCTTAAAGTCCGTTCAGTACTAGCTTTAGTATATTCATAACTAGCTGGATACTCAATGCACTCATCAAAACTCATCGCAATATCACTATCAAGTTTGTTTTGAATTTCAATTGATAACTCTGGCGTTAAAAATAAAGATTGACCATCGATATGGCTTTTAAAATGAACCCCTTCTTCGCTAATATCCTTTTTTTTATTTTTCACTAAGGAAAAAACTTGAAAACCACCACTATCGGTTAAAATTGGCCCATCATAATTCATAAATTGATGTAGGCCTCCTGCTTTAGCTACGACGTCAGCTCCCGGCCTTAACCATAAATGATAAGTGTTAGCTAAAATAATAGCACTATTAATGTCTTTTAATTCTTCAGGAGCTAAAGTTTTAACCGTAGCTAAAGTCCCCACCGGCATAAACATCGGTGTTTCAAAAGTACCATGATTAGTTTGCAAGTTTCCATATCGTGCTTGTCCATCTTCATTTAATAATTCATATTTTATTTTCATAACACTACCTCGCTTTATAAATTATATATTATTTCCCTTTTTTTTGCAAGATAGCTTTTATAAAGGCTCTAAACAGTTTATCGGTATTTTCGTCAAATAATTTTTCTGGATGCCATTGGACTCCTATGAAAAATGTTTTGTTTTTATCTTCTAAGGCTTCAATGACATCACCACAATACGCCGAAATCGTTAAATGAGGTTGCGCGATACAATTATGATGATAACTATTGACAAATATAAATTCTTTTCCAATTATTTCATATAACTTACTATTTGGGACAATTTTAATATAATGAGCATAATTCATATCGCTTATATGATTAGTAATGCTTAAAAGCTGGCCACCACAAATATACCCCATTTGCTGTAAGCCTAAACAAATACCTAAAGTCGGAATATCTTCATCATAGACATATTGAGTTAGTCTTAAATCATAATCATTAAATTGTTCACCACCTTGTAAAATGATGCCATCACAAAAACTGATCATTTGCTTTAACTTTTCAAATTCTTTATCACTTAGTTTTCCTGAGGAAGCATTGGGGATTAAACATATTGGCAAAATATCATATTGAAATAAAATATCACATAAAGCTTTATAAGCTAAAACAGTCTCATGGCCTTCATTTTTACCGATTCGCCCCGTTATTCCGACTATTAACATCGTATCACCACTATTAGTATATGTAAAATGGTAAAAAAAAACAGGGTTATCACAATAACCTGTTAGATTAATTCTCCTTCGAATCTTGTTGAGACTAAATCGATCGATTCGCCATTATCAAAAACAATAATTTTTTTTGGCTTGCTAAAACTAACTACCCGTTTTTTGTTTACAATGCAAGCTCGATGAGTTTTCGCAAAGCTACCGCTTAACATTTCTTCTATTTCATTTAATGCTTTACTCACTTTAAATTCGGCATAATCGGTTTTTATAATACATTTTCGTTCCACACTATCTTTAGTTACATATAAAATATCGTCAAGGGCTAATGTATAAACAATTCCATTATCTTTAAAGCGAATAGTTTTTTTTGCTTTTAAAACTTGTAATGCCTTTTCGATGGATAAAATCAAACGTTCTTCGCATTCGTCAAATTTATTAATAAAAGATAGAAATAGAAATTCGTGTTTAATGACAATTTGACTTAGTTCTTGATGGCCTGTTAAAAAGATAATTACGCTATCGACATCTTTATTTCTAATTATTCTGGCCACATCTAGGCCTGAACGAGTCGGTGTTTCAATATCTAAAATATAAATTTTAAATGGCATTTTTTTACCTACCAAGTCCATAAAAGATTTATCATAATCATTAAACATATGAATTTGATAATCAATTTCATTTTTCATCATATAGGCTGTTATCACTCGATCAACAAAATTACGGTACTTCGCTTCATCATCACATACCACAAAATTCACCATAAAACTTACCTTACCACCTTTATTGCTATGTGTTTACTACTTTTTAAATATAACATAATTAAAAGTAAAATTCAATTTATTTTTGAAATAATTTTCCAAATATTTCCATCGTTACTTAATAATTACGGTTAAGTTTGTAATTTTAAATATGCTGCTTAAGTTAAAAAAAAAGACTTTGCAACTATCTTTTCTGCAAAGGCTTAAACTAATATTATTTATTTTTTGTTTTTGAAGCATGTGGTAATATTTGAACAATTTTTCCTTTAAATGGCACACCTTTATCATTTTCATAGTTAATTTCTGCATCAACGGGCTGATTAAATACTGCCTGTCCAAACGATGTATCGCGATTTAAAAAGAGCGTACCATCAAGGGCATAGCCCACTCCCAAATTGGCATAAACTAGTTGAAATTTTCGCGGTATTTGACCATTGATTGAAGCCATAAATCTAGTTCCATAACCAATTATATCTTGTGGTATTTCGCCTGCATATATTTCTGGGTTAGCTAAAAGGCTTTCCAGATTTTCTTTTTTGGCTTGTTCGACATCCGATAAAACTCCATTTTCAGCTTCGATTTTATATAGTCTTTCATATTCAGCAGTCATCGCCTCGACTTGCTCAGAGAACAGAATCATATCTCCCGTTTTTAATTGCCCAGGAAGTAATTCTTTACGTGCTGTGCGTGAGCAAATGTCTTTGGTTGACTCACAACATTGAGCAATAATATCTAAAATTATCTCATCATATTCACATCGCATTTTCGTAATATAGGCACTTTTGGTTGATGAATGATAAAAAGGAGCATACTTATCGTTAGTTTCGACATCAAAAACTAAATCTTCAACTTGACCATCTTTTGTAATTTTAATCTGCAATTCTAAGTTTTCATCTAATCGTTTAGCATATATAAAATAATTTCCTTTTTCAACAAATCCATATTCTTTAAGCTTGTCAAAGCTTAATCTTGTACCTTTTAAAAGTAAAATTTCTGGAACATCAAGTATTTTTTGAAAATCAAGCATTTAAATTCCCCTCCTTTTAAAACGCTGTTATAGTAACATAATTATTACCAAATGTCAAACAAAAAAATGAAAAATTTAATTATAAAAAAGTTTTAGAATTTCATAAAAATCCTAAAACTTTTTAACCTAACAATATATGTCTTACATATATTTTTGCATTTGTTTCATCATTTGATTAACCTGCTTTTGACTAGGTGTACGTCCCATTCCAGACATCATCGCTTTAATCATTTGTTCATTAATTGGTGGATTTTCTTTTAGTTGTTTTTTGGTAAAATGTTTTGCCACTAAAAAGCCAATAATTAATCCAACAACTAAACCTCCTACAATTTGTAATAAATCTATTAAAAAGGCTCCCCAATTCATTATATCATTCCTTTCTATAAGGTATTTTACTAGAAATTATGCATTTTTTCAAGGAAAATTACAATAATTCTTTAATTCGTTTTTTTATTTGTTCTTCTTGGAAATTCATTTTTCCTAAAACGTCGTTAGCCTTTCCACTAGCTCCAAATTCATCAATCGTAATCAAATATTTATCATTCGTCACAAAGCGTCTTAATCCTTGCGAGCTTCCTGCCTCTACGAAGAAAGTTTTAACGCCAACTGGCAAAATTTTATATTGGTATTTTTTAGGCATGGCTAAAAATAATTCAATTGACGGCATACTAACTACCCTAATTCCACGCCCGTCTTTTTCTAAAGATTCAGCTATTTTAATACACGTACTAACTTCTGTCCCTGTGGCAATTAAAACCGCCCCCAATTCCGTCGTTTCTTCACGGACTATGTATCCTCCGTGTAAAACTTTAGCTGGATCTGTCTTTTCTAAGCAAGGAGTGTCTTGCCTTGATAAAGCAATAGCACTTGGCCTTTGCAAAGTCACAATGGCATTCCAAACTCCCAAGACTTCTTTAAAATCAGCAGGACGATAAACATTGAAATTAGGAATAGCACGCATCATCGCTAATTGTTCAACAGGCTCATGTGTCGGTCCATCTTCCCCTACGCTAACTGAATCATGGGTAAAAACATAGGTAACTGGTAAATTCATTAAAGCACTCATGCGCATAGCCGGTTTCAAATAATCAGCAAAACTTAAAAAAGTTGAACCAAACGGTAAATATCCCGTTAAAGCCAGACCATTTAAAATGGCTCCCATAGCATGTTCTCTAACTCCAAACCAAATATTCGCCCCCGCATAATTTGTAGGTCCAAAGTCGCCCCCCTTTTGAATATAAGTTTTAGTTGAGCTAAATAAATCAGCGCTACCTCCAAATAATAAATCCGTTTTACTGGCCAAAAAGTTAAGCACTTTACCATTACTAACTCTAGTCGCTTCCGTTTCACATTTAATAAACGGTTTATCATGATTGGCAAATTCAATAACTCGATTATAAAATTTTAAAAATTCTGTTTCATCGCCATGGCACTCTTTATTAATATAATTTTCATATGCTTCTTGCCAAGCGATATACTTATCGCCACTACGTTTCATCACTTCTTCTCGAAATGACATAAGCGCAGTCTCATCGACATAAAATGGTGTTTGCGGCATACCTAATTTTTTCTTTAACTGTGTAATATCCTCATCAGTTAATGGTTTACCATGGGCTTCATGACTATTAGCTAATAATGAGCCATCGCCTAAAATCGTTTTGACTTCAATTAAAGAAGGCAAGCCACTTTTTTTAGCACGAATGATTGCTTTATCGATCTCTTTAGGATTAGTTCCATCACGGACCACAGTAGTATACCACCCCATGCTATCGAAACGCTCACGAACATCTTCAGTAAAAGTTCCTGTTGTTTTTCCATCCAAGGAAGTATCATTAGAATCATATAAAACAATTAAATTATCTAATTTTAAAGTCCCAGCTAACGAAGCTGCTTCATAACTTATACCTTCCATTAAATCTCCATCACCACAAACACAATAAACATAATAATTAATAAGGTCGTAATTAGGAAATTTTGTTTGTAAATGCTTTTCCCCCATCGCCATGCCAACCGCTGTTGCTAACCCTTGGCCAAGAGGACCTGTACTCATATCAACTCCAGGAGTTACTTGATACTCTGGATGTCCAGGGGTAACTGAGCTTAATTGTCTAAATTCCTTTAAATCTTTAAGGGTTAAAAAACCTACCATATATAAAACCGCATATAATAAAGCTGAGCCATGACCGGCTGATAAGACTAAACGGTCACGATTTATCCAGCGGGGGTCTTTGGGATTTATATGCATATGTTTAGCATATAAAGTATAAAGCATTGGGGCCGCTGAAAGCACAATTCCTGGATGCCCACTATTAGCCTGATGAATCATATCAATTCCCAAAGTTTTTAAATTTGCTATAACTTTTTCCATTTATATCCCTCTTATTCTAATAACATTATAACAAATTTATGCTTATAGGTAAACTTAAATTAAGCATTTACTGAAATTGCTTGCTCAGCACTTCTAGTCTGATCTTCTAAGCTATTATTATCCAAAGCCCCAATATAAGCTACTCCTAACACCATCATAATTAATAAAATTGTCACTTTATTTTTTAACATTTCCATTATATTCAGCCTCCTTTTGTATTTTTATTTTATCACGAACATATATTCGTGTCAAGCGTGTTTCAAAAAAATGCTTGACTTTTACGTCAAATTGACATAAAATTTAATTAGAGAATAAAGGAGGAAGAAAATGGAAAAGCTAACTAGTCGTCAAAAGGATGTATTAGACTATGTTAAAGAATATATTGTATCCCATGGCTACCCACCCACTGTTAGAGAAATTGGAAAGGCTTTAGACATCTCGTCACCGGCAACTATTCATGCTCATTTAAAAAATTTAGAAAAAAAAGGAATTATCCGTAAAGACAATTCCAAAAACCGAGCTATTGAATTACTAGTTGAAAATGAATACGTTCCTGAAAATGAAGAAGTGGCTAAAGTACCTTTGCTTGGGAAAATTACGGCAGGCTCCCCCATAGAAGCTATCGAAATGCCTGATGAATATTTTAGTTTACCTTCATATTTATTACCCAAAGGTAAAGAAGTTTTCACCTTAAAAGTAAGCGGTACTAGTATGATCAATGCCGGCATTTTAGATGACGATATTGTTATTGTAGAGCGTGGAAATACTGCTCGTAATGGAGAAATTGTTGTGGCCATGACCGATGATAACGAAGTCACTTTAAAAACTTTTTATAAAGAAAAAGATCATTTTCGTTTACAACCCGAAAATGACACCATGGAGCCAATTATCTTAAACAATGTAACCATTCTTGGTAAAGCCATTGGTCTATATCGCCAAATATAAAACGGAGTTAATCCGTTTTTTATATGCTAAAACTATTGGCCATAATATATTTATCATTTTCATAAACGCTAGCAATAACTGTGCCACTATTTAAATTGATTTCTGTTTTATAAGTTCCCTCCGTAAAAGTTGTCCCGCCATCTAAGCTATATTTATAAACATAATGACTATCATTAGGGCTTGGAGGAAAGTTAATGGTTAAAACGCCATCATGATAATCAAATTCGATTCCTGAGATAACCTTAATTAACCGCTTTCGATAAGTTTTATTACCAGATAGATCTTGAGCCTCATAAGTAATAATATACTCTCCCGGGACTATCGATAAAGTATTATCATAAGTTAAAGTAACTTGCCCCGAATTATCAGTCGCTACCACGCCATCATTTAAATCAAATGAAGCAGCTTCAGCACTTGTAATGGTCTGTTTTTCGGGAATGCTAATCGTTGGAGCTTTACCATCTCTAATAATTACTACTCGTGTGGCATTTTTAGTTTTTTGATCATAAGCTGTATATTTAACTAAATAATGTCCGGCTATATCGGTTGGAATTTGACTAAGGCGGGTACCATTTTTATAATAAGTAGTAACCACTTCCAAAGTGTTTCCACTTTTATCTTTAGCTATGGCCCCTTTATCAATATACTCTTCCCCCAACTCAGTATATTCTAAATAACTGCCTTTCAAAGTGATTTCAGGATAACTTTCTTGATATTGCAAATAAGTTATTTCATTAGTTTTTTTAGTCGTTATTTTGTATCCAATAAAAAAAGCAAGGCCAATAATTAAGGCAATTGTAATTAAAGCCACAATTTGGGCTTTTGATAATCCTGCACTCATTTGATCACCTAGTTTCTATAGCTTACACGCTTCTTTAGTTGTAATAGTTTCTGATATTTCAATTTTTTTACTATTTTTTTCTTTGACAGCACATACTTTAAGGTCATCACGCCAAATTTTCATTTCTGATTTTCCACTACTATCTAAAATAAAAGTACCACTATCTGGAAGATCGCCTTTAAATTTGCCAATATCTAAACTAGGATTTCCATTCGTATAGTTGATTTTAACTTCAATGTCCCCACCATTAACCGTTTGATATGTCTGAGCAGCTTTAACTAAATTATAAGCTGAGTCCGTAAAAGCTTTCTTACGGGCATCATCAATAACGCCAATTACCACTGGCACAGTAATAATCGCAATTACAGCCAGTAATACAATAATTGCCAATAATTCCAATAGTGTAAATCCTTTATTTGTCATTAGGCGCCTCCTATGGTATCTTTATCTAATTCGTATTTAAAACCTTTGCCCTCTTTAGTCACTAAAATAGTTGTTGTGGGTGCAAAATCCTCGTTGGTTTTAGGATTTTTAATTTCTAAAGGTAAATATCCAGCTTCTTGTAATTCTTGAATAGTAATTGTGATGACATCGCCGTCATTTTGGGGTAACTCGCTTATATGCTCTGCATAATAATCTTTAGTCCCTTTAATAATTTGGCTTTCTTGAGTAACATATAAATTATCTTTACTTTTATTAACGGAGTTATCGATAACCGGGACGGCTATCATGGCCAAAATACCCAAAATCACAATAACTCCTAATAATTCAATTAATGTAAAACCTTTATTCATATCTTTCACCTATTTTAAATTATAAAGAAATTCAATTTAATAGTCAAGAATAAGTCATTAAAGTTGTTAAAGAAAAACATGTTGATTATCCAACATGCTTAAACACATTTTTCGACATCAAAATCGGTTAAACTACCATCTTCAGCCACCATTTTATTTACTTTATCTTCAATTTGTTTTAATTCTTCGTCACATTCTTTGACTAATTGCATAGCTTCGGTGTATTTATTAATCGATGCCTCTAATTCAATGTCGCCACTTTCTAAAACGTTAATAATTTCTTCTAATTCTTTTACTTTATCTTCAAACTTTTTGGCCATGCTTATTTTCCTCCTTTTCTATAACTTGTGCTTGTACAAGTCCATTATATAATTTTATTTGCAAAGTTTTTCCAACATCTTTAATATCTTTGACTACTTTTCCCTGGCTATAAGTAATACTATAACCCCGATTTAATACTTTTAAAGGATTTAAAAGTTCTAATTTATCACAAATATTAATAAGTAATTTCTGTTTTTCTTGATATAGTTTTTGGGGACTATTAAAAATATAACTGCGACGCAAAAGCTGTAAATGCTCTTTTTGTTTTTCTACCCGCCTTAGCATTAGTTCGTTTAAGCGGCCTAACATCAAATCAATTTTTTGACGTTTATTATCATACATAATCATAGGATTTTTTATTACAAAAGAATTTTTTATAGAATCTAAATATAATTTTTGAAAATTAATCTTTTTATACATAGCTTCTTTTAATCTTACGCTTAAACTTTCAAGATTTTTTTCCAAATCAATTAAATTAGGAACCGCTAGCTCGGCAGCCGCTGTTGGGGTAGGAGCTCGTAAATCGGCCACAAAATCGCTTATTGTAAAATCGATTTCATGACCAACCGCGCTGATGATGGGAATTTTGGAATCATAAATCGCTCTAGCAACGATTTCTTCATTAAAGGGCCACAAATCTTCAATCGAGCCCCCACCACGGCCAACGATTAAAACATCTAAATCATAGTCTTTAGCCCGATTAATATTGCGGACAATATCATCTTTAGCCTTATCACCTTGTACTAAAGTCGGAAATAAAATAGTTTCGCAACTTGGAAAACGTCGTTTAATAGTCGTTATAATATCTCTAATGGCCGCCCCGGTACTAGCCGTAATAATTCCCACGCGTCTTGGGACTTTAGGAATTGGTTTTTTATGGCTTTCATCAAATAAACCTTCGGCTTGTAATTTTTTTTTCAAGTTTTCAAAAGCCACATATAAATTGCCGACACCATCTTCTAGCATCTGTTCGACATAAATTTGATAGTTGCCGGTAGCCTCATATATACTAATGCGGCCCGTAATTAATACTTTTGTTCCATCTTCGGGCTTAAAATCTAATTTAAGGGCATTACGACTAAACATAATGGCATTTATTTTACTACTTTCATCTTTTATGGAAAAATATAAATGTCCCGATGTATGAGCTTTAAAATTAGATATTTCCCCTTTTAAAAAAACGGTTTTAAGATTATCGTCTGTATCAAACTTCATTTTTAAATAACGAGTTATCGCACTGACCGTTAAATATTTTTCTTCCATGTTCACCCCTACTTATTATGGTAGACTTTATCTAAGACTCCATTTATCATTTTGCGCACGTCATCATCACTATACACTTTAGCTAATTCGACGGCCTCGTTAATGGCTACGATAGCTGGGGTTTGGGTATATAGAAGTTCAAATATACCCATTCTTAATATGGCCCCATCGGTATTACCTAGTCTATCAATAGTCCAGCCGGTTAAATATTTATTGGCTATTTGATCAATTTCATTGCGATAAGTTGTCACTCCATATACGATCTCTTTGACAAATTCGTTATCTATGTCTACTACTTCGTTTATGACATCATCAATTTGATAATCAATATTGTTTTTTTTATAAATTTCAATTTGATATAAAATTGTCATACAAAGTTTTCGTAATTCGCTTCTATTTGTTTGCACTCGCATCACCTTTTTAATTATAGCATAAATAATTAAAAATAGTAATTATTTCCTGGCAATTAATCGTTATAAAAAGGCTAAGCTATATAATGCTCACCCTTTCCTTGCCATAAACTAATTACATAAATCAAATGAGTGTAGATAAATAAAACCACAAATAAAGTCCAGCCAACTATGGGAATCATTGCTAATAAAATCCAAGTATAAGGTAATTCGTAAATTTCTTTACCTGGCGTATTTAATTTTAAACAAACTAATACTGAAATTTGAATACTAAATACTATGAACATTATTATGCCTGGCAAAAGGCCAAAAAAGAAGCCTAAAACCCAATAATACCAATTAGTATACCAAGCATTTTTTTCATAAACTTTTAAAAGAAATCCTAATAAAAGAGTCGAAATACCTAAAGTTAAAATACTTAATAATAACCATATCCACCAATTATGTTTTTTTAATAACTTCATATGTGCCTCCTTATACAAAAAGAAGATAACTGCTTATCTTCTATTGACATGTGCCTTGGCCCGGTTTCGCGCCTTCTACATACTCCTTATCAATTAATTTGCACGATGATTTTGTCATAGAATCCTGTAAATATCCGCCTAATAATTTAACAACACTTACCACAATAACACTAACAACAGCAATGATTAACAAGTATTCTACTAGTGCCTGTCCCCTATTACCTATTTTACTCATATTGTTTTCCTCCTGCGCCGTCTACCATATTCTATAAACATTATATGGTTTTTTCTAAAAAAAATCAAGTCTTAAACTGTAAATACCCCAAAATATGCTATACTATATTTGGTGGTTATATGTTAATTGAAAACCAAAATATTGAGATCAAAGAGTGTCATGGCTTTTTTTCCCATTTAAAAGGCCTTATGTTTCAACGTAATTTCCCTTATGCCCTTAAATTAAGATGCAATGGTATTCACACTTTTTTCATGTATGAGAATATTGACGTTGTATTAACTAATCGTGACTATAAAATCCTGAAAATTTACCATGCATTAGCGCCTAACAGAATCATTTGGCCGAAAAAAAATGTTTACTACACCTATGAATTTCCGGCCGGTTTTATCAAAAATCTAAAACCTGGTGACACATTATGTTAATGTGCTTTTTTATAGAAAAAGTGCTTATCCTTTTACTGCGGATAAACACTAACTTGCTTTTTATCTTTTCCAACACGTTCAAATTTAACCATACCAGATATTTTGGCAAACAGCGTATCATCTTTACCAATTCCAACATTGTTTCCAGGATAAATTTTTGTGCCTCTTTGACGATATAAAATAGATCCGCCAGTCACAATTTCGCCATCGGCAGCTTTAGCTCCTAATCGTTTAGATTCTGAATCACGACCATTTTTAGTTGACCCTTGTCCTTTTTTATGAGCGAATAATTGAATATTTAATTTTAACATTGGCATGAACTACACCTCCTCGTATATTTTGATATTTTTGTCATACTGTTTTTCTAATTCTTTTAATAGATCTATCATATTGGAAATAATTGTATCGCTTTTTTTTGAAGGCTTTACAATTTCAATTTTCAAATATCCATTTTTTTCTTCATATGTCAAAGCATTTTTATCAAAGCGTAAAAGTGCATTAACACTAGTAATCACGATACTACTAACTGAAGCACAGACAATATCTTTACCTTTATCGTCATACATTGCATGGCCACTTATTTCAATACGATTTTTAGCTATTTTTATTTTGATCATTATTGATTAATTTTAGTAATTTCAACTTTAGTATATGGTTGACGATGACCTTGAGTACGACGATATTTCTTTTTAGCTTTAAATTTAAAGATTTTAATTTTTTTGCCTTTTCCTTGTTTAACAACTTTAGCTTCTACTGTGGCACCTTTAATATAAGGCATCCCGGTACGACCATCAACCATTAAAACTTGGTCAAAAATCACTTTGTCCCCTTCAGCAGCATCTAGTTTTTCAACATAAAGAATTGTACCTTCTTCGGCATAATATTGTTTTCCTCCAGTTTCGAAAACTGCTTTCATAACATAACCTCCTTTAATTTTCTAAGACTCGCCATTAAGGTAATATTGCTATTTTAAAACCTTTTCTGCGCGGTTGTAGAGTGAGGCTCTACACAATTACAGATTTTATCATATTTTTCTAGTAAAGTCAAACCTCCTTTGTAATATTTCTTGTTCAGTAAGGATTTTATCCTGAGTATAAAAAACATGGCGATAATCTCGTTTCATTTTTTTGACGTTTTTTCCTCTAATTATTTTTTTCTTTTTAAACTTAAAATCATTGTTATAGCGTTCCCACAAAAACTTATTAAATAAACTATTATGATTTTTATATTCATCGATAACTTTAAAGGCTATAAATAAAATAATTAATCCAAAAATTAAATTAAAATTAACTTTTAACAATAAGGTTACTATTGTTAAAAATGATATATATATTGTCCATAAATGACTTTTTTTAAAACTAGTAATCTTATTTAAACATATGTTTAAAAGTTTTGAACCGTCAAGTGGATAAATAGGCAGTAAATTAAACATTAAAATTAAATTACTATAATTTATCACATCTGGATTATAATCAAATTGTAAATATAAATTAACACCGATTATCTGCATCAACGGACCCATAATTAAAATCCAAAATTCTTCTTTTAAAGGACGATTTATTTTTTCGCGGAATATGGTTAAAGCTCCAAAGGGTAATAACCAAACTTTTTCAATATTCCATTTATAAAATAAAGCCGCTCCTATGTGACCTAACTCATGCACTAAGGTAATTGCCGTAAAAATTAAAAAGCCCTTAAAATTACCTGTAATCATGCAAATAAGAGCTGTTATATAGTAAAAGAAATGGGGCTTAAAGATATTCTTTATAGTCTAAGGCCTTGCCTTCCTTAGTATACACTAGATATAAACTAGTGCCGTTTACTTCTCCGACAATTTCCCCTTTTTTAATATAATCATAAAGACTAACACTTATATTTTTCAAATTGGCATACCATACTTCTACATTATCTGGTCTTTGAATAATAACGGTATTGCCGTAATCGTCCTTTTCACCAGCAAAAATAACAATACCGCTATCCATGGTGGGCGCTAAATAGCCGTCTTTAACTGTTAGTTTTGCCCCATCTTTATATTTACTACTATCGGTATACTCTAGTTTCGTGGCAGAAACTAATTCTGTGTTTTCGGTCACATTATCGGCTAAAGGTAATGATGACCCAAAATATTTTTTATAAATTTCATTTATTTTGGCAAAACTCATATTGTTCTGAAATACTTTTTTATAAACAAAATCGCGGAAATCAGCATTTCCTTTTAAAGCTACTAATAAGGTTAAAACAATTACTACTAAGACTAAAAATCTACTAAAATATCTTGACATTCTTGATGGTTTAGTTTTTGCTTTCTTTGCCATAATTTATCACCCTACTACAATATATAAAAAAAAGAAGTTTTTAGAACTTCTCGCTTTTATTTTTAATTTGTATAACTTTTAATTTGACCGATGAATTTTAAATTTAAGGCTTATTTTATCGGTTAAAATGAAAACACCAATTACATATAAAATATTTAGTAATAAGGAACTATATATACTGGTAAACCACGTATGCCAGTCAAACGCAATATTGGCAGTAATTAGTAATAAGCCATAGGCAATTGAACGGTAAATAATGATACAGATAATTGCCATGATTCCCACATTGACATAATTATTAGCTAAAAGTAAATTAAGTCGTGTAATGACAAAAGCAATAATTAAAAACAAAAAAGCATGGATGACAATGGTATTAGTATATATCAGATCATAAAATAATCCGGTTAAAAAGGTGGTGGTATAATATCTGGCTTTATTCCCATTAAAATATGGATAAACAATAATCAAAGCCATTAAAATAAATAAAGGCATAAATATACTATGCAATGGTACAAAATTAGAAATAATGCTATCTAAAATAAAAGAAATAATTAGTACTAATGGGATCATTAACTATCTTTCCTTTTAAGTACGGTTACATAATCAATGGCATCAAAGTCCACTGAAGCTTTAACGACGGCAACTTTGGATAAATCAAAATTATCGGTAGTTACTTTGGTCACGGAGCCAACTAATAAACCACTTGGAAAAATATCTCCCATGCCAGTTGTTACAACTTCAGCACCTTTGGGAATGTCAATATTTTCGCTGATTCCCTCAACTGTATATGAATTATTTTTAGCACTATACTTGGAAATTAAACCATACACATATTGATCATCCACTTTGATTTTGACACTGATTTTATCGCTCATATTTTCATTAGCTAATAATTTTATTGTACTCACATGATTACTCACGCTTGTAACTTTACCTAATAATCCAGCATTATTTACTACTGCCATGTTTTTCATAATACCATCGTTTTTTCCTTTGTCTATGGTTATTTCGTCATACCAGTAATCAATATTGCGATTGATCACGGTGGCGTTTTTATAAACCATACTACTTAAAGTTGTATTTAACTCTAAAGTTTCTTTAAGCGTGGCAACTTCCTCTTTTAAATTATTAGATTCAGCAATAACTTTATCCATTTGCTCTTCTTTATTTTTTAGTTTTTTATATTTCTCATATAAGTCATTTTTATCTTGGCTTTCTTCCCATTTATCGCGAATAAAATTTATGGGTGCTGTCACAATGTTAATGACAAAATTTCCTGTATCTTTAATTATTTTTTCAACCGGGTTTAAATCACGGTCTTTTTTTAATGCAACTGATAAAACTACTAATAAAATAGCCACTACTACGATGCCAATAATTAACAGATAACGTTTATCAAATTTCTTCTTATACATATAAGACCACCTATATAAAATTATAATATATTTTTATCATAAAACCAACTATATTTTTCCATTTTCTAAAAAACTATAGTATTTGCGTTCAGCGACAATTACATGATCAATTAATTTAATTCCCATCAAAATTCCTGCTTCCCGAAGCCTATTAGTCAACCAAATATCTTCTTTACTTGGTCGCACATCTCCACTTGGATGATTATGAACACAAATTACGGCTACGGCATTTGATAAGCAGGCTTCTTTAAAAACATCACGGGGATGGACCATGCTTTGATTAACAGTTCCTATAAATAATAATTTTTCTTTTAATACTTTTTTACTGGAATCTAAATAAAGGGCATAAAACATTTCTTGGTCGTGGCTAATTAAATGACGATAATAATCATAAACAATATCTGGTCTTATTAATTTTACATCTCTTATACTTGTTCTTTCATAATTAATTCGGCGGCTAAGCTCCACTGTAGCCAGCACTAAACAAGCTTTAGCTGCCCCGATTCCTTTTAACTGGATTAATTCATGATATGTAATATTTTTTAAATTTTTAACTTCTTGGACATATTTTAAAATTTGTCCAGCTAAAACTTTAGCAGAAATATCTTTTGTACCGGTTTTTAAAACAATAGCTAATAATTCTTCATCGCTTAAGCTACTCACGCCTTTATTGATTAACCGTTCGCGCGGTCTATCATTAAGGGGAATGTCTTTTATTTTAATATTCATTACTAACCAACTCCTCATATTTTGCCAAAACTTGATTGCAAATGGTATTAATGGTATTTCCGTCATCTGTTTTCGCTAATAACTCATCATATTGCCCCAAAACTGTTATGAAATTACCATTATCTGTCACTTTTTCCTTTATATAAGTATCATACCCTTTTTCTTTATAATATCCTTTTATCTTTTCGGCATTTTTTTTATTTGTGGATATTCCTATATATGTGTAATACATATTATCTTCGACATTGTATATATAATTTTCAAAATCTGCCATATTATTTTGCATATTTTCTTTACTAGAATAAACCCCTCTTTGGACATAATAAATTGTTTGCGCATTTTTTGATACTGCAATGGTATCGGCCTTATCATATCCGCTGATTAAAAAATAAGCCATAGCTGTGCCTAGCAAAAGGGAGATGATTACTGGGAACAAATATTTTTTCATAACTATCACCACCATTAATTGTATCCTACTATCTTCCCAAAGTTTTGTCGAAAAAAAAGATAGAATTATCTATCTTGTAATAATTTGTTATTGCTTATTTTGTAGGTTTAGTTTGGGAATTTGTTTTAGTTTTCTTTTTACTTTACTATGATCTTTTATATCATTAACTGCTTCGCGGCTAAAAAAAGCCCCCAAAATAAATGTAGTTAAAGATAACCCCACCATTAAAGGCTCATTATTTATGGCCCCTAAATTAGCGGTTAATACAAAACTGCCGGTTGCTAAAATGGTATTAGTAATAGCAAAAATCTTAAATCGTCTTTCTGCTTTTTCATAGTAATCATTGAATTTCTGCGTATAATCAATTATTGCTTGGAAATTATCAGCTGGTATTTCTTTAAGATTTTTAATTCTTCCCTCTAAGTCTAGCTTTTCCCTAAGCTTTGAATGCACTTCTTCAAATTGAGCTAAATCGACTTTCCGTTTTTTCACAGCCATGCTATTTAAAAAAGCATACTTGGCGCTGGCATAAGTTCCAAAGCTACCCATGGCTGTTAATAGAAGGGCGAAAGGATTACTATTTTGCATATATAGAGTAATGGCGGCCCCAGTTAAACCAGCCATACCATATACAAATAAATAACTAACATTGCGGCCCACTTTATCTAATAACAAATTTTCATCCTCATTATTACTAAAATAAAATAGTGAATTTTCTAAATCTATAACTGTTTTAAGGTCTAAAACAACTTCCTCATCTTTTAAAATATCAACCCCGTTATAAGTAAATATAATATTGTTCATCAGGCACTACCTCCAGTTTTTTATTGTAACACAAATTAAGACAAAGAAAAAGTAGAAATTTTCTACTTAATTTATACTTCCTCTTTTTCTTAGGAAAGCAGGGATCACTGAATCATCGTCATCAATATCTAGGGACATTATTGAATCTTCCTCTTTACTAGCATGTGATGGAGCCTCTTCTTTATCATCAAAGCCAGTGGCAATAACAGTTACGATAATTTCGTCAGTAAAGTTTTCATTAATTACGGCTCCGAAAATAGTATTAATATCTGTATTAGCTGACTTTCTAATAGCTTCTACGGCTTCTTCAACTTCAAATAAAGTTAAATTTGGACCGCCAGTGACGTTAATAATAGCATCAGTTGCTCCATCAATGCTGGTTTCCAACAAAGGACTTAAAACAGCTTGATTAGCGGCTTCAACGGCTCTATCTTCACCAACACCAGCACCGATACCAATTAAAGCATCTCCACGTTTTTCCATTACGGCTTTGACATCGGCAAAGTCTAAGTTAATAAGTCCGGCTACGGCAATTAAATCAGAAATAGACTGTACCCCACGTCTTAACACATTATCTACTTCTTTAAATGAGTCAAGTAAAGGTGTCGTTTTATCAATGATTTCTCTTAATCTATCATTAGGGACTACAATTAAAGTGTCGACATGTTTTTTAAGTTCAGCAATTCCTTCCAAAGCTTGTTCCATTCTTTTTTTACCTTCAAAGGAAAATGGTTTAGTTACTATTCCAACGGTTAAAGCGCCTTGACTTTGAGCAATATCAGCGACCACTGGAGCAGCACCAGTACCGGTTCCTCCCCCCATGCCACAAGTAATAAATACCATATCGGCATCTTTCAACGCTTCTTCAATTTCATTTTTTGACTCTAAAGCGGCTTCCTTACCTATTTGAGGGTTAGCTCCGGCACCAAGGCCATTTGTTAATTGTTCACCCATTTGAATTTTGGTTTCTGCTAACGAGTTATTCAAAACTTGTGAATCAGTATTGGCCACAATAAAATCTACAGCTTGTACTCCTGATTCAATCATTCGGTTTACAGCATTATTTCCGCCACCACCGATTCCTATTACTTTTATTTTTGCTAATTGGTCCATTTCTAATCCAAACATTATTTTTCCTCCTATTCGCCGAAAAAGTAACCGAATACTTTACCGAGCATTGTGTCATTTGAAGTGTTTATAAAATGCTTATCAGGTGATGATAACACTTCCATATCATCATTACTGAGCATTGTATAATTTTGCCCCTTTAATTTTAGCATACCAATGAAATAAATAATATTGCCAAGGGCTGTACTGTACTTATCATTTCTCACCCCGATAGTATTAATACTACCTATTTGAGCAATATTGCCAAATACACTTTGAGCAGTATATTCAAAATTAAGCATATTGGCTACGCCGCCAGTTACTATTATATACTGAATTGGTCTATTTGTTAAGAGGTTAATTTCATTTTTTGCCAAAGTTAATATTTCTTCGGCACGGCTCATTGCTACTTCTGAAACTTCTAATTGATTGATTTTTACTTTTTCGCCATTTAAATTAGTGGCCTCATAAGTATCGTTTATGTTCGCGCCGCGTTTATGAGCTAACGCAAATTTTTCTTTGATTTTTTTGGCTTCGTTAATATCAATTCTATACATATAGGCAATATCACTATCGATGTCTTTACCACCCATGCCAATGATTTTGGTCCCAACGGGAATGCCTTTATTATAAAGGCTAACTGTCGTCGCTTCTGCTCCAACGTTAATAATGGCTCCAATACTATTTTCAGTTTTTTCATTTTTAAAACAATTCATATCACCAACACTGCTAACTGAAATATCCACAATTTCGATGCCTAAGCTTTCCAGAACACTGGCGACGGAATAAACGTTTTTTTTGGGAGTCATAATAAGCATTGCTCGAGCCAAAAGTTTAGAGGCCGGAAATCCTTTAGGGTCTTTCATGACGGTTTTATCATTTAATTTAAAATCCACCGGCACGATGTTAACAAATTCCTTATCAGAGCTTATCGCTCCTTTTAAACTAGCTTTATAGGCATTATTAATATCTTTAGCGGTGATGGTATCGCCGAGCACTTGGCACTCACCTTTAATTATTTTATATTCAGCTTGATAGCTTGGTACGGTGGCTAACACTTTAGTTATTTTAATTCCAAGCATATCTTCAACTTCTTTAAGGGCTTTTTCAATGGCTTCTTTTACTTTTAACGGATCTGTTATGAGACCTTTTTTTATTCCAGAAGCCGGGGCTGAAGCCGCTGCTAGCAAGTTTAAACGGTTTTTGAATAGTTCACAAACGACAATTTTTATTGTGTCGCTACCGAGGTCAATGCTTGCGTACACATGCTCCATTACCATCATCTCCTACAATATTATTTTAATTATACTATATTTTTAAAAAAATGAAAAGTAAATGTCAAAAAAAATTAAAATTATCCTTGATTTTTCTATTTGCTGTAATTTGGACATTTGGTCTGGTCTTTAATATGTATTATTGTTTGATTCTAGCAGTATATTTTAGCCAAGATAAAAGCAATAATGGGCATTACTCATAATTGCTTTTATAATTCACGTTTTTAAAAAATACCGACTATATTTTCGTTAACAATATCGATTTTTTCATAATTAGGCACGGAAGGTAGGCCAGGCATTGTCATAATATTACCAAGTAAAACGGTAATAAACCCAGCTCCATTATATAATTTTATATCTTTTACTGTGACGGTGAAATTTTGAGGATAACCTAATTTATCTGGGTCATCTGAAATGGAATATTGTGTCTTGGCTATACAAATGGGTAATTTATCCAAATTCCAACTTTCGATTTTCTTTATCATTTCTAAAGCTTCGTCAGTATAATGAACGGTATTGGCATGATAAATTTTTGTCGCTACTTTATAAATTTTATCTTTTATAGTTTCCTGATCGTCATATAAAGGTTTAAACTGACTATCTATTTCGACCTTTTCTATAACAGCCTTAGCTAACTCTAAAGCGCCTTGGCCACCATCGACATAAGCTGTACTGGTTTCCACGCGAATTTGTTTAGTTAAGCAAAATTCTCTAATACAATTTATTTCTTCATCGGTATTGTCGGTATAGCGATTGATACATACAACTATCGGTACACCGTATTGTTTTAAATTGTCAAGATGGACTTCTAAATTGGCTAAACCGGATTGCAATTTAAGCATTTCACTTGTACCAGTGCCATTATACTTTAAAGCTTTAACGGTGGCTACCAAAACAATGGCCTTGGGAGCTAAATTATTATTTTTACATTTTATATCTAAAAATTTCTCGGCTCCTAAATCGGCTCCAAACCCTGCTTCCGTCACTACATAATCAGCTAAAGTAAGAGATAAGTTAGTTGCTTTAACGCTATTACAACCATGTGCGATATTGGCAAAGGGACCGCCATGTATAATGGCTGGGGTGTTTTCTAAAGTTTGCACTAAATTAGGTAGGAAAGCATCTTTTAATATTACTGTTAAAGCGCCTTCTATTTTAAGCTCTCGAGCAAACACCGGATTATCATCCATATTGTAACCAATGATTATATTTCCTAATTTTTGTTTTAAATCTTCTAAGGAAGAAGCCAAGCAAAATAAGGCCATAATTTCACTAGCCGCTGTAATATTGAATTTATCGTATCTTTCATGATCTTTTAGTGAAATGATGGTATTTCTTAAAGCTCGGTCATTGACATCTAAACAGCGATTAAAGGTCACTTCTTTAATTCCAAGTTTATTGCCTCGCCAAATATGGTTATCAATCGCAGCACATAATAAATTGTTAGCTGCTGTTATAGCATGAAAATCCCCGGTAAAATGTAAATTGATTTCATCCATAGGTACAACTTGGGACATGCCACCACCAGTTGCTCCTCCTTTTAGCCCAAAAACTGGACCCATTGAAGGCTGGCGCAAACAAACAATTACACTTTTATTAAGTTTTTTTAAGGCATCAGCTAGCCCAATACTGACTGTTGTTTTACCTTCGCCATAAGGTGTCGGATTAATGGCTGTAACTAAAATTAGTTTTCCCTTTTTGTCCTTTTTTTCGATCATGATTTTTGCCTTATCTGTATTATAACAAATTATCTCATTTTCTTTAAGTCCAATTCCCGCAGCAACTTCTCTGATATTTTTTTTATGACTATTACTTGCTATTTCCAAATCTGTCATTTTATCACCTTCCTCATATTATATAAGTATTTCTATTTATTTGTTATGTCGCATTATTCATATGGTGGTTTCATTCAATACTCTTTCTAATAAAATTATATCACATTTAAGCTATTTATTTTCTATTTTATGTTTTAATAATGTTGTTTATTTTTAAATTAAATCTATTTGATTTAAAAATAATGGTTTAATTACACTTATATTATTACTAAATAGTTTGCTTGACTATATTCACCAAAAATAAAAGACTATTAACGATTAGCTAATAGTCTTTAGTCGAATTTTCTTTTAATATATTGCTTTTGTAATTAATTATACGATTCTTGTGATTGATACAGCTCCAGAATATAAATCATTAGGAACTAATCTAAAATCAACTTCAGATGTATTTATAAAACGATAACTCGTGCCAGCTTTAGCTTCAAAAATAGCATTACCACTAATAGTACCTGTATCGCAGCATGTTAATCTATTGTGGGTTGAAGAATGAGCAATTAGAATATCAGTTGGCCAGAATTGATGAAATTCAATGCCTAATGCTTTTGGCTCACAGTTTGAGTTTTTATTATCGCTATGTCTTGCATTAATCCACCAATGAACAATATAAATTCCATCTTCTGGAATGTAAAAGTCACCAGTATTTGGATTATACGTAATTTTGTTAGAAATATTAGTTGTTTGGAACATTATTGGTTGACCAGAGCCTACCATAGAATCAGTTTCATCATGAACCATGGCATAACTGTTTAGATCTGCACCAGCAGGCCCAGTTGGCCCTGTTGCTCCGGTTGCTCCAGTTGGCCCTTGTAATCCAGTTGCTCCGGTTGGACCTGTTGCTCCGGTTGCTCCAGTTGGTCCTTGTAATCCAGTTGCTCCAGTTGGACCTGTTGCTCCGGTTGCTCCAGTTGGACCTTGTAATCCAGTTGCTCCGGTTGCTCCAGTTGGTCCTTTAGGACCAGTTGGGCCAGTTGGGCCTTTAGGTCCCGTTGGACCAGTTGGACAGCACCTACCTCCATTATTTATACAGTCTATAACTTTACATAAACATTCATCTTGGTTGTTATTAATATTTTCGTTCACTTTTTTCCTCCTTCCACATTATTCTATGAAGTCAGTAAAAAAAGTGATGAGCTAGTAACTATTATTTTAATCTTTATTTAAATTTCATATCAAAAAAAGCATATTCACCGTGAATATACTCTTTACTTAACAGGCTACACAATATTTATTCTTTAAAATATACTTAGAAAGGTAAATTAAAATTACCATTTTTAAACTTTTTCATCATCACTTTCATTTGTTCGAATTGCTTAAGCAAACGGTTAACTTCTTCTACAGTTCGGCCACTACCAGCAGCAATCCTACGTTTGCGACTAGCTTTTAAAAGATCAGGATTACGTCTTTCACTCGGAGTCATTGATAAAATTATTGCTTCAATGTGAGCCATTTGTTTTGGATCAATATTAATATTATTAAGTCCCATTTTTTTTGCACCAGGTAGCATTTTCAAAATGTTTTCCAAAGGTCCCAATTTTTTCATTTGATTTAATTGGATTAAAAAGTCCTCCAAATCAAATTTGCCCTTTTGCATTTTTTCGGCAGCTTTCATCGCTTCTTCATCATCCAGCAAAGCCTCAGCTTTTTCAACCATGCTCATCAGATCGCCCATATCTAAAATCCTGTTAGCCATCCGTTCAGGATGAAATTTCTCAAGGCCATCCATCTTTTCACTAACACCGATAAACTTAATCGGAATATCGGTTAAATGACGAATAGACAAAGCTGCCCCACCTTTAGTATCACCATCTAATTTAGTCAATACTGCACCCGTTAACCCTAACCTACTATTAAAGCCTTCGATGACATTAACCGCATCTTGACCCGTCATACTATCAACAACTAATAATATTTCATTTGGATTAGTTGCCTTAATAATATTCTCTAGCTCTATCATCAATTCTTCATCGATATGTAAACGGCCAGCTGTATCGATAAGCACATAATTAAAACCATTTTTTTTGGCATATTCGACGGCATTTTTAGCAATTTCTACTGGGTCTTTCTTTCCTTCACTATAAACTTCAATATTTAATTCTTTCCCTAATTGTTTAAGCTGATCAATAGCTGCCGGACGATATACATCACAAGCCACCATTAAAGGCTTTAAGCCGTATTTTTTGCGCAATAACAAAGCCAGTTTCCCTACTGTAGTTGTTTTACCGCTACCTTGTAAGCCCGCCATCATTAAAACGGTTAAAGGTTTTATCACAATTAATGGTTCATCTTCCTTACCTAATAAGTCAACTAATTCATCGCGGACGATCTTAACAAAAACCTCTCCAGGCTTTAAACTTTTTTGAACCTCTTCGCCTAAAGCTTTTGCTTTAACATTACTAATAAATTCCTTAACGACTTTATAATTAACATCGGCTTCCAATAGAGCTAATCTAATTTCTCGAGTTACTTCACTAATATTATCATCAGTTATCTTCCCATATCCTTTAATTTTATTTAAAGCGTTTTGTAATCTTTCACCTAAATTTTCAAACATAGTATCACCGTTTTCCATTATACAGGAAATAAAGAAAAAAATCTATGATTTAAATTTTTATACTAATTATCTTTATGATTAATTTGTCCATATCATGACTATTAAAAACCTTCTTATTTAAAAATAATAGAGATATTTCTCTATTATTTAATATAATCTAAATTATCTTTATTAGTTTTTGTTAAAGTTACCTGTCTGGCACTATCATCATCAGTGTAAGATAAAGTGTCATCGGTATTGACGGTAAAATTATAAGTTTTATTTGTCGTATTTGTTGTTCCTGCATTTGTATCAGTATCATTCGTATCAGCATCACGCGAAACAACTAACGAAATAACGCGGTTTGTAATAGTATAATTACCTGTCATAATTTCGTCACCTTTAGCAAATTTAGCCGTGCCATCTTTATCAAGAACTAACTCAATACTTGTTGTGCCAGTTGCTGTATCATTATCATCAGTAGCATCCTGGTCATTAGTTATATCGTCTATATCCGTATCATCAGTATCAGTAGCATCTTTATCATTAGTCACATCAGTGGTTGTATAGGTGCCACGGTAAGCTCCAGCGACATCTTCGTTATCTAAGTTTTCGGTGTTAGCATTACCGTTTTCTGCTGTATTGGGCTCAGTAACTTCATCTTTATTATTTTTAGCTTGGTTATAAATTAAAAAACCAATAATTGCCGCAATTAAAACCACACCGACAATAATGATAACCATCAAACTTGAATCGTTCTTTTTTTCTTCCATCTTATCACACCTTTCCACTTATATCATGCCACAAAAAAATATATTTATTAGTAAAATATATTTTTTTTAAAAATTAAACATAATCCACTCCGGTTTAAAAATAAGTAAAACGCCAATTATTAACATAATAATTCCCCCAATTAAATGGGCATATTTGCTATATTTGGTTGAAATACCTGTCACTTCTAAAGTTTTCATGGCAATAACAAAAACTATAATATCATCAATTAGGAAAAACAAAATATAAATAAGTATGTTAATTGCATAAGCTAAACCGGTCAATTCGTTCATAGCTAAAATACTGGTAAACAAAAGCGGTAAACCGGCTGAACAAGCTAGCTCAACTAAATTCACACTAAAAGCTAAAGTAATTACCCCCAATATAGCTAATAAAAAGCTTTTTTCATGCGTGAATTTTTTTATTTTAGCAAACATTTTTTGTCGTTTTTTATCAGAAACTACGGTACAACCACTAGGATCTTCTAAACTTTTTAAATAAGTGCGCAGATTCAAAGCTCCACCGATAATGGCTACAATGGCAATTAACGTCCGAAGGACTACTTGTTGTAAAGCGGTGACGGCAATTTGGAGCCAAGCTACCATAAAAAGCAAATAGACTAAAGCGGAAGTTACTAAGAAGGTTAGGCCCAAAATCCACATTCTTTTTTTGTTTTTCATGCCGATAAGCATACTAATTAAAAATAATAATACCCACATCGCGCATGGGTTAAACCCATCGACTAAGCCAAGAACTGCGGCCACTAATGGTAAAGAAACATTTTTAGCATCAACTTCCCCAATAATAGGAACACTAACAAAGCTGTCCTCTATTTTTTTTTCGTTCTCGGCTACTGATATTTCCTTGCCTTGTTCCACATAACTAACGACATCGATTGTTGGATCTTTTAAATTTTGAGCAATTAGTTTTGTAATTTGACTAGCAACATTGTCATTATATCCTGTTAATCCAGTATCCCCAATCACTGTATATGGTACACCTTTATCATCATTTTTTAACACTTCTCGAACTTTGGTTAATAATTTATCGTTACTAGTATTATGCCACACTTCATACTTTTTTATGTCAACATTATCCCCATAACGATCTTTAATTTGCTCTAAATATTCTTGTTCTTCTTCACAATGTGGGCACTCTTG
>CALVJP010000051.1 GCA_944332215.1 uncultured Bacilli bacterium | reverse complement strand
CAGCCATCGGAAGCACATCAGGCTCATGCACAATGTATAATACCAGTACTTCATGTAATGTAACTAGTCCAAGTATTACAGCAGCAAGTGGGTTTGGAGTAGTGGGATATAATACATCATCAAGTGCAACAACCTCAGCATGGAATCATAATACAGCTAAAGCTGTGAGTAGTAATGCTACTTATTATGCAATAACCAAAAGTAGCAGTGCTTATACAGCCAGCTTTAATGCCAATGGAGCCACCTCGGTTGGAAGTACATCATTAAGTTGTTATAGATATAATGGAGGAACAAGTTGCAGTATAACTGCTCCAGCTATAACCAGAAGTGGGTTTACGATAACCGGATGGGGAGAAAATTCAAGTGCTACCACTGCAGCTGTTGCTGTAGGAGAAAGTATAAGTTTAAGCGGTAATAAGAGTTACTATGCTATCACAAGTAAGAAGATAACAGTAACTTATAGTAAAGGAAGTAATGTAAATGCGATAGGAAGTACAAGTGGAACATGTACCATTCAAAATAGTGCGACCAGTTGTAGTGTAACCTTACCGACCATCACGGCAAGTACAGGATATACAAGTGTCGGCTGGAGTACAACTAATGGAGCGACCACGGGAACGGCCGCAGGGACAGCAGTTAGTTTAACGGCTAATACTACATACTATGCTAATGCGGTTGATAAAACAGTACCAACAGTAAGTTTAAATCCAAGTAGTCAAAGTACTTATGTAAGTGGAGGTAAAGCTATAACAGTCACCTTAGCTGATAGTGGAAGTGGTTTAAAAGCCAGTCAAAATGTATATTATGCATGGAGTACTTCAGCAAGTACAGCCCCAAGTTATACGAGTTATGTAACCAGTAGTAATACAGCTGGAGCCAAAAGTACCACAGTGACTATCCCCGCCAGTGCCTCATCAAGTTTAACAGGGACCTATTATTTATGGATCAAGTCAGGGATAAGTGATGTATCCGGAAACTTATCGGCCCAGAAAGTGAGCAGTGCGTTTAAGTTTGATAATAAAGTACCAACTTTAAATGTCGCGACAAGTAAAACAACAAACTCCATAACAGTTGTAGCCACGGCAAGTGCGACAAGTGGAATAAGCAAATATGAGTTTAGTAAAGATGGAGGAACAACATGGATAAGTAATGGAACAAATAAGACATATACCTTTACAGGACTTACCCATAATACAAGTTACAGTATCAAAGTAAGAGTAACCAGTGGGGTAAGTAAACAAACAACCTCAGTTACGACTAGTGTTACAACCAATGTTATCGCTTTACCAACATTTAAAGAAACAGGCACAAATCCGAAAGAAGTAACGATAACCTATCCAAGTGGTTGTGGAAGTACATATACTTGTACATATAGTAAAGATGGAGGAAGTTATGTAACTGTGACAAGTAATCCAACGATCACTTTTGCAGTTTCAGGGTCTTTAGTCGCTAAAGTAAGTGATGGGACTAATACAGTAAGTAGTAGTTATACAGTTACTGTGGCCCCAGTAGAATTTGATTACACTGGAGCGACCCAAACCTTTACAGTCCCGAAAGATGGATATTATAAAATAGAACTTTGGGGGGCTAGTTATTGGAATAGTACTAATTCAGAAGGGAAAGGTGCCTATACCAGCGGAGAAATATATTTATCAGAGGATGAGGTATTATATATTCAAGTAGGACAAACGGAAAGTATATCAAATACTAACTGTAGCCCAACTGTTTACAATGGAGGAGGAAGTGTGACGGCCGTTAATGGAACATGTGGCTATCATGGCGGAGGAGCTACTGATGTGAGACTAGTTGGTGGTACTTGGAATAATGCTACGTCTCTTAGAAGTAGGATTATGGTAGCTGCCGGTGGCGCAAATCTAGCTCCAGCCGGGACATTGATAGGAAATGAATATAGTCCATCAGGGTATACTTACACGGCTTATGTAGGCAAAAAAGCAATGCAGAGAAGTGGCGGAGTAGCCCCAACACAATATCCAGGCAGTAGCTCTAACGGAACAGCTGGCGGCTTTGGTTATGGCGGAACAGGTGGTGGACAAACAAGTAGTGGTGGCGGAGCCGGAGGCGGAAGCGGCGGAGGCTCTGGTTACTACGGAGGGTCCGGTGGTTCAGGCTTAATCAGTGGTACATTTCCAGGCGGAAGTGGGTCGTCATATATATCAGGCTATGCAGGAGCTAACTCTGTTACCTCAGCTTCATCAGGAACCCATACCAATCAAACTAAACATTATTCAGGTAAATATTTCATCAATACAACAATGAAAGCTGGTAATGAAACAATGCCAACATTTGATGGAAGTGGAACGATGACTGGAAATCCAACATTAGGCCATGCCAAAATAACTTATTTAGGTGAAGAAGCCAGCAGCGCCGATAGTACCAAAATAAAAAATGTCAGATATATTAAAAGTTGCATAGGTGATAATAGTGTTAACGACACAAGGTCATGGATAGAAATACAAGCTATTAATAAAGGTGAGAATGTGGCCAAAGGAAAGAGTGTCACTACGACTAATCAAACATTATCACCAATACCATCACAATATGCATTATCATATGCCGTTGATGGAATGATCGATAATAATGAATCTTCGTCAGGCTTTGCATTTATTGGTCATAGCACCGACATACAATGTATAACGGTTGATTTAGGTCAGGAATATGATTTAGAAGAAATAGCCGTATGGCATAACAATGATGGTATTAGGACTTATTATAATAACACCATATCAGTAGCCGGAAGTAATGGAACATATGTAGATAAGATAAGCAATGCCAGTATTTTAGAAACAGCTAACGGTATTAGAATTAAAAGTTAATCATTTATTAAAAAGCCATTGATACGTAATCATTGGTTTTTTAGTATCCAATATTTATCAACTTTGGCTTTAAAAATGTAAGGGTTTTCATACTTTAAATGTTTCTTTCCAAAAAAACAGTCAAATTCATACAAAAAACGACAAAAATATGTTAAAATAATTCTAGGTGATAAAATGGATAAGATAATTTGGATTGCCCTAATCATATTTGTCATTGCAGCTATTCTTATAGTTGTCGTTTTGAATGTTATGCAAAGTCGGAAGAATAAAAAATATAAAAAACTTATCGATAATCTCGAGTATGAAAAAAACGTTATTGCTTCAGCGCCCGTAGCTCCAGAACTTGCTAAAGTAGAATCATATTTAAAAAATGAAAAACTTGAAGTTATGTATAAAGACTGGCAAGAACGCTTAAATGATATAAAGGAAATAAGGATTCCTAAAATAACCGATATGTTGATTGAAGCCGAATATTCACTATCCCAAATGGATTATAAAAGCACAATGTATAAAATTGCTAAATTAGAAATGGAAATTTACAAAATTAGAACTAAGTCCGAATTTTTACTCGATGAAATTAAAGAACTCACCACCAGTGAAGAACGAAGTCGGGCTGTTATAACTAAACTAAAAGCTAACTATCGCGAACTGTTCGAGAAATTTAATGAAACCAAATCTGAATATGGCGATATGGCTCCTTCCATTGAACTGCAATTTGAAAATATTGCTAAACGCTTTGAAGATTTTGAAAATATTATGGATAAAAACGAATATGAAGCAGTTAATCCAATTGTCAAAGCCATCGAAGAAATGTTAAAACATATGACGGTGGTCCTTGAAGAAATGCCATCAATTGTTTTAATTGGTGAAGGAATTTTACCAAAGAAAATGGAAGAAATCAAGGCGATTTACGAAAAAATGACCAGTGAGGGTTATCCTTTAGATTATCTTAATGTTGAATTTAATATTGATGAAGCTAATAAAAAAATCAAAGATATTTTGGATCGAGCAAAAATCCTTGATTTAGAAGATAGTTTATTTGATTTAAAAGTTTTAACCGATTATTTTGAAGGCCTTTTTACCGATTTTGAAAAAGAAAAAATCATTAAAGCTGAATATGAAGAGGCCAATAAAACTTTAAAAATCAAATTGGATAAAACTAACCGTCTTATTCATGACATTTTTGAACAAATGGATGATTTAAAAAATCTTTACGATTTAAAACCGGAAGACATTCAGGAATTAGAAAGCA
The DNA here is from genome assembly GCA_944332215.1 of uncultured Bacilli bacterium. Taxonomy (GTDB): domain Bacteria; phylum Bacillota_I; class Bacilli_A; order RF39; family UBA660; genus Coprosoma. The sequence continues at coordinate 18,127 of CALVJP010000051.1, read as the reverse complement.
TTAAAGAGGGCTTAATGAAATTAAATGATGATTATAATACCCTAACTGCTCATACTAGTAATCATACTTTTGCTTACTCAAAATTAACTGAAGAAGTTGAGGCTCTCGTGGTGAAATTGGCAGAATTAGAGGAACGTTTAGATAAATCCTTAAATGTTCTTGGAAGTATGCATGATGATGAGCAGCGCGCACGTCAGCAATTAGACGAGGTTAATATTCTCCTCAAAGATGCAAAGGGCCAAATCCGTAATTATAATTTGCCAGTTATCCCTAACAGCTATTTTATTGAACTCAAAGAAGCTGGAGAAGCCATGCGGGAAATTATCAAAGAACTTGATAAAAAACCATTAACCATTGAAGTTTTAAATACTAGAGTTGATACAGCTCGTGATTTAGCTTTAAAATTGTTTGGTAAAACCAAAGAAATGATTAAAACCGCCATGTTTGCCGAAATGGCCATTGTTTATGGTAATCGTTATCGTTCAAAAGAAAGCGAACTTGATAAAAATTTAACTTATTCCGAATTACTGTTCAATAAAGGTGAATATCAAAAATCGTTGGAGTTAACTATTAATTCTTTAAATAAAATCGAACCTGGTATTTATGATAAACTTTTAGGTTTTTATAAAGAAGAAGCCCAATAGGCTTTTTTTTTAAACGAAAAAGTCCATTAAAGGACTTCTCTTATCGGCCTAAATATAGTATAATAAATGGCAGAAATGGGGAACAAACATGGATAAATTAATCTTAATTAAATATGGGGAACTTACAACTAAAAAAGATAACCGCAATTTTTTTATTAATACATTGGAAAAAAACATTAAAACGTTATTAGAAGGTGAAAATATTAAAATAACGAAAGATCGTGTCCGGATGTATATAACCTGTGAAAATGTTGAGGCCATTGCTAAAAAATTACAAAAAGTTTTTGGTATTTATAGTATAGTCATATGTCACAAGGTGAATAATAATATTAAAGATGTTTTAGCAAAAGCTTTAGAGATTATGGATCATTCTAAGCAAACTTTTAAAGTGGTGACAAATCGTGCTGACAAAACCTTTAATATTCCCTCCATGGATTATAGTCGTCAATTAGGATCCTTGATTTTACAAAACTCCAATTTTAAAGTTGATGTTCATCATCCTGATATTACTTTAACTGTGGAAATTAGAAATAATGGGACTTTTATTTATACTAATGAATTAGAAGGGAGCAAAGGTTATCCGGTTGGAATCCAAGGCAAAGGTTTATTAATGCTTAGTGGCGGTATCGATAGTCCAGTGGCCGGTTATTTAACTTTAAAGCGTGGTGTTGACATCGAATGTTTATATTTTGAATCCCCACCTCACACTAGTATTGAAGCTAAAAACAAAGTTTTAGCTTTAGCCAGTATTTTAAACCAGTATTCAGGACATATTAAAGTACATATTGTTCCTTTTACCGAAATTCAAGAAACAATTTTTAAAAAATGCCCTGATACTTATATGATAACCATTATGCGTCGAATGATGTATCGCATTGCTGAAAAGTATTCAGAAAAAATTGGAGCTAAAATAATTATTAATGGGGAAAGCATTGGTCAAGTAGCTAGTCAAACTTTAAGTAGTATGGTTTGTATTAATGCTGTTACCAGTAAACCAGTTATTAGACCAGTTGCTTGTTATGATAAACTGGAAATCATTAACATTGCTCAAAAAATTGGGACATATGAAACCAGTATTTTACCGTTTGAAGATTGCTGTACGATCTTTGTCCCGAAACATCCCGTAATTAATCCTGTGCTAGCTAATTGCGTAGCTTATGAAAAAAATTTTGATTATGACGATTTAATTGAGAAATGTCTTAATAACATCGAAGTTATTGATAACCTAAATCCTAGTCAATTTGAGGAGTTACTTTAACAGAAATTACCATTAAAAAAAACGTATTATATTCCCAAATGTACACACTATATTAATGTACAGGAGGTGAAATGTATGAATAGTAATACTAACAAATTAGTAGTTCCAGGAGCTAAACAAGCCATTGAACAAATGAAATATGAAATCGCTAACGAATTAGGTGTTCAAATGGGTCCAGATGCTACTAGCAGAGCCAATGGTTCAGTAGGTGGAGAAATTACTAAGAGACTTGTACAAATGGGTCAACAACAATTAAGTGGTTCTAAATATGCCAAATAATTTTAGTAATAGATTTTAACCTAGATTAAAACCGTTTTTTATCAAGTGTCTATATGTTTACTTGATAATAACGGTTTTTTAATTTTTAAAAATTAAGTAAAGCGTTGTGAAAATTTCAGTAAAACTTAAAGCGTTTTTAAGGTTTTAACCATTTTTCTTTGTTTATAATGGTTAATTTTATAAATCTCCCCACTTTGGAAATGCTATCACAAATGAAAGATAGTTTGACAAATAACGGTTTTAGTGATAAGATACACTCTTGTAAATAAGGATTTATGTTATAAATCATGTAGGGGGGAAACGTATGAAATCTTCATCAAAAATAGTCAGTAAAGAAACGTTAAAAAAATTAAGAAAAATCATAAAGGAAGAATTACAGTAAATTTCAGAATATGATATTGCCAAAGCGCATGATCCAAGTTACAGCTACGAGAGAATTAAGTTAGATGTTAATATATTAGAGCAAGTCATTTTTAAAGAAGAAGATGACAGTAAACGCTTAATTTTTTCTGCAAGCGAATTAAGAAAATTAGATTTATCAGAAATAGATTTTGCTGGTGTTGATATAAGAAAAGCTAATTTAAGTAATACCGGAGCGAATATAGAACCACAAAAAATTTATGGCAAAAATTTATGGGGAACAAATTTATCCGGTTTAGATTTACAGGGTAAAAATTTTGCTGGCATTTGTATAGAAAGTGCTGATTTAAGTAATACCGGAGCCGATATAGATCCACAAAAAGTTTTCAAAAAAAGTTTATATAGCACTAATTTAACTGGTTTGGATTTAAAAGACAAGAATTTTGAAGGTGTTAGTACATATGAAACTAATTTAACGGATACAGGAGCTAAAGTTTACTTTAATAAAGAAGAGGAAGAAGAAATCATTGATGAAATTAAAATACGATTAAAAATAAGAAGTATACAAGCAAAATAATGTACAAGAATTATTATAATGGCAGTGAAAAGAATAAATAATCAAGCCGATTATTTGTTTTTTTTACTATAAACAAGGTTTTTAATTTTTACTTTGTAGCCCGTTGTTTATTGACTTTTAATTATATAACCGCTATAATAAAAACAGATAATAGAGGAGGCCACGTTATGGAATTAAAAAAGAATAACTATTCCATCGGAATTTTATTAATAGTTTTAATTGCAATGCTATCCGTTTTTGCTCTTGCTTCCACTAATTTAAATATTCGCGGGACTTCAGCTATTACGAGTAATTTTTCCGTTCGAATTACTGATATTACCACTAAAGAAATTAAAGGTAATGCATATAATTCCATAGCTCCTACTTTTACTAACACATCCGCCAGTTTTAAAGTACATTTAGTCAATCCTGGCGATAGCATGACTTATGAAGTTACCGTCCTTAACGATGGCAATATAGATGCTAAACTTGAAAACTTAAATATAACAGATTCTCAAAATCCTGGTATCGATTATAAAATTCAAGGCCTTAATCAACATGATATTTTAACTAAAGGCAGGTCAATTACGTTTACAGTCACCGTAACTTATAATAATACAGGAAATAATTCAAATTCCAATACTAGTGATTTAAAAGTAACTTTAGATTATACGCAAAACTCTTAAAGCCTCAAACAGGCTTTTTATAATTAAAAAAATCTACTTGATTATAGATTTTTTTCAATAATTTGGTCAATTAAACCATATTCTACCGCTTCTTCAGCCGATAAAAAATAGTCTCTTTCCGTATCTTCTTCAATTTTTGATAATTTTTGACCCGTATTTGCACTTAAAATTTTATTAAGCTTTTCTTTCAGTCTTAAAATGCGCTCAGCCGCAATTTTGATTTCAGTAGCTTGGCCTTGAGCTCCACCAAGGGGCTGGTGAATCATCACCTCACTATTAGGGAGACAATAACGTTTTCCTTTCTCACCACATGATAAAAGAAAAGCCGCCATACTCGCCGCCATCCCAATACATATCGTTGAAACCGAGCTTTTGACAAAATTCATCGTATCATAAATGGCCATCCCCGCCGTGATACTGCCTCCGGGTGAATTTATATACAAACTAATATCGTCGTGATTAACTGAATCTAAATATAATAATTGACCGACAATACTGTTAGCCAAATTATCATCAATTTCCCCACTTAAAATAATAATTCTATCTTTAAGTAAACGACTATAAATATCATAAACTCTTTCACCATCACTGCTTTTTTCCACAACATTAGGTATTAACATATTTTCCCCTCCTAATTTTATAATAAGTGTAAATGCTAAATTTTATTCAACAAAATTACTGACAAAATAATATATTTTTGATAAAATAAAAAAAGAATAGGAGGGGACTAATGCGAACGATAAAACTAAAATATCAAAATCAATATATTGAGAACATTGCTCCCGGAACGACTTTATATGAAATTAGTAAATTAGTGCAAAAAGATTTTGAATATGAAATCATTGGGGCTAAATTAAATAACCAAATGGTAGATTTAAGCCAAATCGTTACCGACAATGGGCAAGTGACCTTTTATGATCGTAGTAGTAGTGTTGGTAACCGTGTCTATGGTCGTAGTTTAGAATTTTTAGTTATCGTTGCCGCCAAAGAGATTTTGCAAGACAAATCCGATGTCTTAATTAATTATTCTTTAGATAATGGTATTTATTGTGAAATTACTGGACAAAAAATTACGAAAAAACACATTGAGGAACTCGAAATAAAAATGAAAGAGCTTTCCAAAAGCAAACTGCCTTATACTAAAAGCGTGGTATCGCGTTTTGATGCCATTAATTATTTCCGCAAACACGGCCAAATGGATAAAGTAAAAAATTTAAATTATACCAGTAATACCACGGTTGACCTATATAAATTAAATGATATTTATGATTATTTCTTCGGACCTTTAGTTCATGATACCGGCCAAATCAGCAAATTTAAAATAACTTATCTTAAACAAAATAGTTTTGTAATCAGTTATCCTAGTTTAAAAAATCCTCGACTGGTGACTAAATATAATCATCACGAGAAAGTTTTTGATAAATACAAAGAATATGAAGAATGGGGCCGGCTAATTAATATTGACATGGTAGCCGATTTAAATGACTACGGAGTTAAAGGTAATTATAGTGAAGCCATTAAACTTTTTGAAACCCATTATGAAAATCAATTATCTTTAGTGGCTGAGCAAATTTATCGGCGCCGAAATGATATCAAAATTATTTTAATGGCGGGTCCTTCTTCAAGTGGCAAAACCACCACCGCTAAAAGATTAAGCCTATATTTGCGTGCTAAAGGGTTAAAACCACATCAAATATCTTTAGATGATTACTTTGTCGATCGTGATAAAACCCCTCGTGATGAAAATGGTGATTATGATTTTGCTAGTTTAGAAGCTTTAGATATTGATCTTTTTAATAGTCATTTAAAAAAACTATTAAGAGGCGAGAAAGTATGTTTACCGCGATTTGACTTCGTTAAAGGAAAAAAAATATATGAGGATCGGTGTGTAAAACTTGGCGAAGAAGATATTCTCATTGTTGAGGGCATCCATACTTTAAATGATGTTTTAACTAAATATATTAAAGCCGTCAATAAATTTAAAATTTTTATTACCCCCATTGTGCAATTAAAAATAGATAATCACAATCGGATTAGGACTACTGATGTTCGAAAACTGCGCCGGCTAGTTCGTGATAGTCGCTATCGTGGCACCAGTGCTGAAGCAACCTTGAAAATCTGGCATAATGTCGATAAAGAAGCCGAAAACTATATTTATCCTTATCAAGATGATGTAGATGTTGTTATTAATTCGGCTTTAAGTTATGAAATTGGGGTTCTTAGAATTTTTGCGGAGCCCCTGTTATATGGTATTAAACCCACTAGTGAAGTTTATACTGAAGCAATTCGTTTAATAAATTTGTTAAGACAGTTTTTGCCGATTTCTAGTGAGGATGTTCCCAAAGACTCCATTTTAAGAGAGTTTATTGGTGAAGGGCAAAATAGCCTATAAATGAAAGGATGATAAAATGATTAAAGTAGCAATTAACGGTTTCGGCCGTATTGGCAGATTAGTTTTTAGATTAATGGAGGAAGATTCCGACATGGAAGTCGTGGCTATCAATGATTTAACAGATGCCGAGCAACTGGCTTATTTGTTAAAATATGATACTTCTCATCGCAACTATAAAGTAGACGAAATTAGTTATGATGAAGATAGTATTACTGTATCAGGACGTAAAATTAACATTTATGCCGAAATGGACCCTGCTAATTTACCATGGCACGATTTAGATATTGATGTGGTGTTTGAATGTACAGGGAAGTTTACTAGTAAAGATAAAGCCGAAGCTCATATTAAGGCAGGCGCTAAAAAAGTGATTATTTCAGCTCCAGCTAAAGGTGATGTCAAAACTATTGTTTATGGCGTTAATGAACAAACCTTAGATGGCAGCGAACAAATTATCAGTGCTGCTTCATGTACGACCAATTGTTTGGCCCCGGTAGTTAATGTTTTACATGATAAATATAAAATTGCAAGAGGTTATATGACTACAGTCCATGCTTATACCAATGACCAAACCGTGCTCGATGTTCCTCATAAAAAAGGCGCGAAATCTCGTAGAGGTCGGGCAGCAGCAGCCAATATTATTCCATCTTCAACAGGTGCGGCCACGGCGATTGGAAAAGTTATTCCAGAATTGGAAGGCAAACTAGATGGTAGTGCCTTAAGAGTTCCCGTAACGACCGGCTCTGTGGTTGACTTAACTTTAGTTTTGGAAACCAAAGTCACCGCAGCTGAATTAAATGAGACCTTTAAAGCTAATACAAGTGAAGCTTTAGAATATACAGAAGATCCAATTGTTTCTAGTGATGTTATTGGCTCTCGTTATGGCTCTATTGTCGATGGCTTACTAACTGATGTTTTAGAAGTTGATGGTCAGCAGTTAGTTAAAGTCATTGCCTGGTATGATAATGAAATGGGTTATAGTGCTCAAATGGTTAGAACAGCGAAATATTTATGTAAATAGGCGAAACATATCGAATTTTGATATGTTTTTTTTATTTACTATTTTAAAAAAACTCATTATAATAAAAATAGCAGGAGTTGGTTAAAATGGTAGATAAAACGACAAAATTAATTTTTATTGGAGCCCTTACTTTATTAGTTTTTTTAATTACTAGTTACGCAGCTTTTAAAACTAATTTAAATATTGCGGGAACCGCCAATATTACTGGCTCTTTTAGTACTAAAATAACTAATGTAGTCAGCAAAAACATTCAAGGCAATGCTTCTAATAACGGTGATCCAACTTTTAATGATACAACGGCCACTTTTAAAACCAATTTAATTTCACCTGGCGATAGTATTGATTATGATGTTACCATTACGAATGATGGTAATTTGAATGCTCAATTAGCCAAATTAACTTTGACGGCTTCAGATAATCCAGCCATTGTATTTACGACTAGTGGTTTAACCGAAGGGGATATTATTTTAGCTGGACATACAGCGGTTTTAACCGTTAATGTCACTTATAATAATGCCATAACAACTCAGCCAGATAGCACTTTGTCTAATTTAACGATAACTTTAGATTATATTCAAGCCAAATAGTTTTTTGATTCAAGGGAAATATTACCTTGTTTTTTTTGAGTTAAAATAAATTTAATAAAAATAAAGAAAGGAAATCATTCATTATGTGACGATAAGCAGGAGTTAATTTAACAAAAAAATTAATTAAAAATGGTATAATTAAAACAACGAATAAAAAAACATAAATTGTCTCAAAATGAAGTAAAGGTGAAAAAATGCGAAGAAAAAGAAGAAATCAAAAAAGACAAATTAAAATATTTATTGGTTTAACCATATGCTTTTTATTAGTCATGACAGTAGGTTATGCGGCTTTTAGCACCTCTTTAACTTTAAATGCTAAAGGTAGTATTAAAGAAATACCCATCGCTGCTGATAAGCTAAAACAAACAGTTGTAACTAGTGGCGACGGTTTATATGAAGATAGCTATGAAGAGGGTAGATATGTATATAAAGGGGCTAGTCCGGATAATTATATTACATTCAATAACGAAACATGGCGAATAATGAGTGTTGAAACAGATAATACTATAAAAATTATTAGAACTGAAAGTATAAAATTTGAAAGTTGGGATCAAAGTTATTCACTAGCCGATTGGCCTCGTCCAGCCTATTTAAATACCTATTTAAATGATTACTATTATAATAGTTTAACCGAAGAGGCCAAAGCCCTGATAGCCTCAAGTACTTATAAAATTGGCGGTGTGAGTATTGAGGAAACTAGTTTAGAAGATACAATAAATAGTGAAAATAGCAAAACATGGGATGGCAAAATAGCTTTAATTACTGCTAGTGAATATGTAAAAGCTGGTAATAATGGCTGTGAAATGGTGAATAATTATTGGATGGATTCCAATTACCCTTGTGATTTAAGCAAAAACTGGTTAACAGTAGTATTATCAGATAGTTGGCTACTTACTCCTATAGTAGATGACCAGAGTTTTTTGTTGGTAGTAGATGGCTATATTTATTCTCGATTTTTGACTAGCAATGCAAATGTAATGCCAGTTACTCATCTAAAAGCTGATATTGCTTTATCTGGTAAGGGTACAGAGTCAAGTCCATATACGATCAAAACTGCTTAAATTATGACATTAGTTTTCAAAACTAATGTTTTTTATATATAAGGAGAAACTAGATAACAAATAAACCTAAAAATCCCAAAATGATTGCCAAAGATAATACCAATAGATAAATATATGTCATTATTAAAGCCCAAAGACAAAAGATTTCACAGCTTATCCAAATATTAAGTTTTGGAAAGCTAAACTACCTGTGAAGTTAAAAAGTAGCCGTTATTTTACTTTATCCTCCGACAACCAACTGAATAATTTCCAGTTTCTGCTTGTAAAACATCTACATTTAGTATAAAATAATAATAAGGTGATAATAATGAAAAAGGGCTTTACATTAGTTGAATTACTTGGCGTTATTGTTTTACTTGGAGTCATAATTCTCGTAGCAGCTCCATCCCTTATTCGGACTAATAAAACTGCCAAAGCCAACGAACAAAAAGATTTTGAAGCTACTTTGCAAACCGTTTGTGAATCATATTTAGAAGTCCATTCCGATACCTACTATAACGTCCTAACAATGAATGGATCCAGTAAATTAATTAGAATACAAGATTTAATTACCGAAGGCTACTTAAAAGCCGACTTAAAAAATCCCCAAACCGCCAAAACTATTTCCGAAGAACAAAAAGCCCTAAAAGCCACTAATAGTGGAAACGGTATAATATGCGAATATGTCAATAATGGGGCCACCATTAATCTGAAAAAAACCAAAATTAATTGGCCTGCTGGTGTTACTTTTAATTATAAAGACTATACCGCCATGGATGCTTCTGGCAATGATTTAACTAACCAGGTCAAAACTGACTTTAGTCAAATAAATGTTAATGCTCCAGGCAGATATGTGGCTACATATAGCTTAAATTATGCGGGGACAACCATTACTGAAAAACAATACGTGATAATTAGTTCAGCAGCCACCAACTTGGAAGAACAATTTGAATTTACAGGTAGTGAGCAGACCTTTATTGTTCCACAAGACGGTAACTACATTATTACAGCCGCTGGAGCCCATGGGACTTTCGGCAACCGTTTTAATTATAATGGTACTACCAAAGAGGGCGGGCAAGGCGCCGTTATTTCTGGGACTTTCAACTTAAACAAAGGAGATATTCTCACCATTATAGTCGGGGGTCAGGGCTCAATTACTCAAGCAATTGCTAAAGATGGCACCAGTGGTGCTGGTGGCGGAGGAACTTTCATTTTGAAACAAGTATCCGCTCTTGATAATGCTAAAGCAAACTATCAATTTACTAAAAATAGCAGTTATTATGAAATCTTGTTAGTGGCAGCCGGTGGAGGCGGCGCTAATGATACCGCATATAATAACGCCGCGACCCAAGGATGTGATGGCATCGCGACCACCTTTATTTCACCGGCCAATTTTACAGCTTATAGTTCAGAGGCGACCACAGGCCTATCTTCAACCGCTTTAGGTATTAATCAGTTTATCAAATATGATTTAGTTGGCAGTGAATTTACCAAAAATAGTGGAGTTTGTCAAGGTGGCTATGGTGGCGGAGGCTGCAGCGATAACACCCCAAGTTATGGTGGTGGCTGGAGTGGCAATTCTTACTGTACCAATAGTTTTAGCAGTGGTTCTAATACAGCTGGTAGCACCGGTGGCAACGCCGAAGCTAACGGCTACGTGACAATTCTCAAACAATAAGGAGGCACATAATGAAAAAAAGCATTAAAGATTACGATATAAAAGACAAAAAAGTAATTATTAGATGTGACTTAAATGTTCCCATTGATAATGGAATTATTACCGATGATAATCGCATTCAAGAAAGTCTAAAAACCATAAAATACGCAATCAAAAAAGGTGCGAAAGTTATCTTACTTTCCCATTTAGGACGGATCAAAACAGCCGAAGATAAGACAAAATATACTTTAAAACCCGTAGCTGATCGCTTAAGTGAATTATTAAATAAAAAAGTTATTTTCATCGATCAAACTCGCGGACCTAAAGTCCAAGAGACCATTAATAAAATGAAAGCCAAACAAGTCATTTTACTAGAAAATACAAGATTTGAAGATTTAGACGGCAAAAAAGAAAGCTCTAACGATGCTGCTTTAGCTGATTATTGGGCTACGCTTGGCGACATTTTCATTAATGATGCCTTCGGTACCGCTCACCGCGAGCATGCATCCAATGTCGGTCTGGCTAATCGTTTACCAAATGGTATTGGCTTACTGATGGAAAAAGAACTTAAATTTCTCAGTAAAGCGATTAATAAGCCCAAAAAACCTTATACCGTTATTCTGGGAGGCTCAAAAGTAAGCGATAAAATCGGCCTTATCGATAATATTGCTGCGCAAGCGGATTACCTTTTAATTGGCGGGGCCATGGCTTTTACATTTTTAAAAGCGGCTGGCTTTGAAGTTGGGAAATCTTTAGTTCAGCCGGAAAGTATCGATTATTGCATTGATGTTTTAAATAAATATGAAGATAAAATTATTTTGCCTATCGATATTGTAACTAGCATGGAAATTAAGGCTGAAACGCCAATTAACCAAAGATTTATTAATGAAATCGAAGAAAACGAAATCGGTTTAGATATTGGACCGCGGACAATTAAAGTCTTTAAACAATATTTAGAGGGAAGTAAAACCATTATTTGGAATGGCCCAGTTGGTTATTTTGAATTAGCTCCATTTGCCCAAGGGACGAAAGCGCTTTTAGAAATTATTAGCCAGACTAAAGCGGTGACCATTTTAGGAGGTGGGGACACCGCCAGTGCTGCTATTCAAATGGGCTATCAAGATAAAATCTCGCATATTTCGACTGGTGGGGGTGCTAGCTTAGAATTATTAGAAGGTAAAGAACTTCCGGCGCTAGCAGTAATCAATGAAAAAGAATAATGAAATCAATGGCCTTATCATTGTTGTTATTAGTTTAATTGTTCTTTTCTTAGCTCTTAAAGATGATTTCGCTGAAAAAATAAATTATTTATTTTCTTTTAACCTCTGGTGGCTTTTATTAGGAATTTGTTTAGTTTTGGCCTATTGGTTTTTAAAAGCCTTAGTGATTTATTATTGTACCAGAAAATTTGATAACAAATATTCACTTAAAAAATCTTTCAAATTAATGCTTGATACCCAATTTTTCAACTCGATAACTCCTTTTTCTATGGGGGGTCAACCCTATCAAATCTATCGTTTAAAAAAACAAGGACTTTCCTTAGAAAAAGGCACTAACATTGTTATCCAAGATTTTATTGTTTATCAAATTGCCTTAATTTTACTAGGGACGATAGCTATTATAGCCAATTATTTCTTCAACATTTTTCCTGAAGATTCTTTCTTAAAAAAACTAGTCTTAATTGGTTATATAGTTAACTTTGCTGTAATTATCATTCTCTTTATTGTTGCTTTTAACCAAAAAGGCAATCGATTAATTTTAGATATATCCATTAAAATCGGAGCCAAATTAAAAATAATTAAAGACAAAGAAGCCTTTTTAGCCCGTAGTGGCGAGATCATCAATAATTTTCATAAAAGCGCTACCATTCTTATGAAAAGTCAAGGCCATTTTCTAAAAATCATCATCTTAAATTTCATTGCCTTAATTTTACTATATCTTGTACCTTTTACCTTAATCATGGGACTTGGTGAGACTATCAACCCATCAATTGCGATCATCACCTCAGCTTATGTGATGCTTATTGGCTCATTTGTCCCATTACCTGGGGGTAGTGGAGGTCTTGAATATGGTTTTGTGGAATTTTTTGGTTTCTTTATTACCGGAGCCAAACTCTCTAGTATTATGCTTGTTTGGCGCTTATTAACCTATTATTTAGGTCTTATTATCGGGGCTATATCCCTAAGTAAGGAGGAATAATTATGCGTATCGGTATGTTTACTGATAGCTATCCCCCATATATTAATGGGGTCTCTACTAGTATTTTAATGCTTCAAAGAGCCTTAGAAAAAAAAGGCCATCAGGTTTTTATTGTGACCGTTAATCCAGAAAATCTCAGTTATAAATACGAAAATGAGGATAAAATTATCCGTATTCCGGGTATTCCAATTGGTATTTATGATTATCGCTTAACAGGAGTTTATCCTTTAAGAGTCATCAAGAAAATTGCCGCTTGGAATCTGGATATTATTCATTCTCATACCGAATTTGGCGTTGGGACCTTTGCTCGATTAATAGCTTCGGAATTTAATATTCCTCTAGTCCACACTTATCATACGATGTATGAAGATTATATTCATACGATTACTAAAGGTTATTTCGATAAAAGCAGTAAAAAACTAGTAGAATATTTTACCCGTTTTTATTGCGATAAAACTTGTAGTGAACTCATTGTTCCAACGAAAAAAACTTATGATTTATTTAAAGAAAAATATAAATATGATCGGGATATTTATATTGTCCCTACTGGAATTGAAGTAGAGCGTTTTTACCGCGAAAAATTCAAACCAGAAGAATTACAAAAAATTAGAGAAAAACATCAACTCAAAAAAAGTGATTTTGTGATTCTCTATGTTGGCCGACTGGGTAAAGAAAAAAACATTGAATTTATTATTGATGTGCAGCAAATGCTTGTTAAAGACTATCCTAAGGCTAAACTAGTCTTGGTTGGTGATGGACCGGATGCTGAAGATATAAAAGCTTTAGTCCGAAAATATAATATTGAAAAAAACGTTATTTTCACCGGGAAAGTCCCTTATGATGAGACACCAAAATATTATAATATGGCCGATATTTTTATCACCGCCAGTCACTTTGAAACCCAAGGCCTTACTGTCATTGAGGCGATGGCCGCTTCTTTACCAGCTATTTGTATTGATGATGAAAGTTTTAACAATACAGTAGTTAATGGTTTAAATGGCTATATTTTTAAAACCAAAGAGGAATGTAAAAAAGATATTGAAGCAATTATTAAAGATAAAAAAATGAAAGAAAAACTAGCAAGAGGAGCTAGAACCAGTGCTGAGATGCATTCTTCAAAATATTTCGCCGAGCAGGTCTTAGATGTTTATAAAAAAGCGATTGAAAGTGAAGGCTCTAATTTTAAAAGTAAACTTTTAGCATTTATTAAGAAGGTGAAAATATGGCGAAAATGATGGTAGCCAACCATAAAATGAATATGGATTTACCAGATATTTTAAACTATATCGCAAAATTAAAACAAATTGATAAAGAAATTATTATTTGTCCAACCGCCATTTATGCCCCTTATTTTATTAAAGCTGGTTTTACAACGGGCCTGCAAAATATCTATTATCAAGATAAAGGAGCTTATACTGGAGAAATTTCCGCCGCTCAAGCAAAAAGCTTAGGGGCAGAATATGTCATTATTGGGCATAGTGAACGCCGTGATATTTTTAAAGAGACTAACCAAGATATTAATAAAAAAATCCAAAAAGCCCTTGAGCATGACCTTAAAGTCATTCTTTGTCTTGGAGAGCACCAAGATGAGGATTACCACCAAGTTTTAGCTCAACAATTGCAAGAATGCTTAGCTGGCATTGACCGTGAAGTTATCATTGCTTATGAGCCGGTCTGGGCGATTGGGACTGGTCTAACGCCAACTAATGAGCAAATCACTCAGGCGATTACTTATATAAAAAGTCTCTTAGATTATGATGTCAAAATTCTTTATGGTGGAAGTGTTAATTCAAAGAATATTGAAATTTTAAATGCTGTAAATGTAGTATCGGGTTATCTTATTGGCGGTGCCTCGACTAAAATAGATGAACTCATAAAAATTAGTGAAGTAGTATTATAACTACTTTTTTATTTTTTGAAAGTCATTCGACAAAATTAGCTATTTTTTACTCTAGCAAAAAATGTAAATGTTTTGTATAATTTTAATATAGTAAAGGAGAAAACAAAATGGAAAAAATAAACGTACTAATGATTGATGATAATGTAAATTTAATAGATATGGTTAAGGAGTATTTTAAGGATAATGAAAATATTAATATTTGTTTAGAAGCTCATGATGGCTTGGAGGGAATCGAGGTTATTACTAATAATCAAGATCGTTTTGATCTAATCATTTTAGATTTAATCATGCCTAAAAAAGATGGTATTTATGTATTAAGTGAAATGAAAAAACGCGGTATTAATAAAAAAGTTATTGTTGCAACTAGTTACAATGCGGCTGAAGTAATTAGGGAAGTTTCTGAGTTTGGTGTAAACTATTATGTTTTAAAACCGTTTGACTTAGAGGACTTAAAATCTCGAATTTATGATATAACTAGCAAAAAAGATACTACCCAAAATATTGACTTTTATAATAGTAATTTGCAAGTGTCAATTACCAAAATGTTACATGAATTAGGGATTCCATCACATATTAAAGGATACCAATATATTAGAGAAGCTGTGGGGATTATTTTTGATAACCCTGATGTAATTGGTGGCATTACTAAAGAATTATATCCCGAATTAGCGCGCAAATATTCGACTACTGTTTCTAGGGTTGAACGAGCAATTAGACATGCGATTGAAGTTAGTTGGAATCGTGGTAATTTAGATTTTATGGAAGAATTATTTGGTTATAGTGTTGATATTGATAAAGCGAAGCCAACTAATTCAGAGTTTATTGTAACGATTGCTGATAAACTAAGATTAGATTTTCACAAAGTTGGTTAAAATTAATCCTGATTAGGCCGAAAACTAGCGACATAGTTTTCTTTTTTTTATAGTTAAAATGTGCTATAATTATTCTAGGTGAAATATATGCAAAAAAACAGTCGAGGTTTTACTTTAATTGAATTAATTGGAGCCATTGTCATTTTAGCGGTTATTGCTTTAATTGCTTTTCCGGCAATTATAAGTGTGCTTGATAGTGGTCAAACTAAAGTTGATTCAGCCACGAAAGATTTAGTCATCAGTGCAACTAATAAATATGTAAGCGAACATGTTAATGATTTTCCGAAGAAAAAAGGCTCTGGGGCTAATGACGATGATACTAGTCAAAATAGAACGTACACTAATGGTAATATTACTACAACCGAATTAATGGAAAATGGTTATTTAGAGCCAACCGTTTATAACAAAAATTGTGAAATTCAAGATGATTATGTTACGGTCACCAGTAATACTAAGCGTTATTTTTATGAATATAAAGTGGTTGATACTAATGGAGCGTGTAAAAAATGAAAAAAAATGCGTTTACTTTAATGGAATTATTAGCTGTTATTGCTTTATTAGCCATAATTGCTATAATTGTGACCCCAACGATTATTAACTCTTTACAAAATGCTCGTCAGAATGCTTTTAAAGATGATGTTACCATGTTAGTCAAGGCCGCAAATAATTATTATAATGAAAGCAATATAACAGCTGATATTATGGTACCTTTAATGACTACTTATACGGCTGGTCAAAAAACGCAATTTACGAAACAAACAAATGGTAGTTGTCAAAGTGTAAATGAAGGACTTGAATATAGTGGTAAAGGCCCTGACAGTGGTCAAATATATATCGACCAAAATGGTAATGTGGAATTGAAGCTTTATAGTAAAACCGTTAATAAATGTGCGGTAAAGGGTTTAAACGATAAAGATATTAAGCTGGAAGATATAGCGCAAAGTGCTTGTACTTTAGGGCGAAGTTGTTAAAACTACAAAGATAAGTAGTTTTTTTATTAGCCTTATTTTATACAAAAAAACACTCATATGCGAGTGAGATTAATTTTTAGCTCCAAGATAATATAAAAGCGGCCCGATTATAGCCAAACCATAAAGGTAAAAGTTGAATGTTTGTTTTGGGTTAAAAATGTCGGGAATTATCCATAAAATAGTTACGCCAATTAATAATAAGCCAACTTTAATTAATAAATACATATTTTCTCTTTTTTTAGCGTTTAAAAAACCTAATGTTCCTGAGACAATATCTAAACAGCCAACTAGACAAGCTCCAAATAAGGTTATTAAAGCTAACCAGTTAATGCCACTACCAAAAATCATATTGTAGCCACCATTTAACATAAGTTTAGTCATTATACCGATTACACTAACTCCGGTGATGATTAAAATAGCACTAGCGAAATAAATTAAATTTTTTCCTTTCATGGTATCACCCTAAATAAAGTATAACAGTAACAATGTAAATGTGCAAATCTTTCTTGACACTTTTGCAAAAAATGTGGGTCTTTGTATTATCTTACCTCTTGCTTGAAAAAAGCTTAGCTTTATATTATAATGTTCAAAGGTGGTTAACTATGTGGAAAATAGGAAATGTAGAGATTAAAAACCAAGTAGTCATGGCCCCAATGGCCGGAATTTCTAACAGTGCTTTTCGCACGATTGCTAAAGAAATGGGGTGCGGATTAATTGTTGCTGAAATGGTTAGTGATAAGGCAATATATTATGGCAATCAAAAAACAATTAACATGCTTTACATGACTGACTTTGAAAGACCAATTTCTCAGCAAATTTTTGGTAGTGATAAGGAAAGCTTTGTTATTGCGGCGAAATTTATTGAAAAAACCATGCATCCCGATATTATTGACATTAATATGGGCTGTCCTGTTCCTAAAGTAGCAACTCGGGCTCAAGCTGGTAGTGCTCTTTTAAAAGATCCGTCAAAAGTTTATGAAATTGTGAAAGCGGTTTGTGAAGCTGTAACTGTGCCCGTGACTGTAAAAATTCGTAGTGGTTGGGATAGTAATAGTATTAATGCTCCGCAAATCGCGCAAATTTGCGAGCAAGCGGGAGCCAAAGCCATTACTGTTCATGGGCGCACTCGTAGTCAAGGTTATAGTGGGCAAGCCGATTGGCAAATCATTAAAACGGTAAAAGAAAGTGTCCAAATTCCGGTGATTGGTAATGGTGACATAAAAACGCCTGAAGATGCTAAACGAATGCTTGAGGAGACTGGGTGTGATGCTATTATGATTGGCCGTGGTCTTTTAGGAAATCCATGGTTGATTAAAGACACTATTAATTATTTGGAAAAAGGTACTTTATTACTACCAGTTACTAAAGAAGAAAAAATTGCCATGATTAAAAAACATCTTAATTATTTATTAAAGACAAAACCTGAGAAAGTTGCGGTGACAGAAATGCGGACTCATGTTAGTTATTATCTTAAAGGACTTCCGCATACTGCTGAGATAAAAAGCCAATTGTTTAAAGTAATCACAGTTCAAGAATTTAATCAAATTTTAGATAATTATTTGAAAGGATAGGCAAGTGCTTTCCTTTTTTTATTTATTAAAAATATTACCTTGTTTTTTTTTTTTTTTTTTTTTTAATTAATTTTATAAAAATAAGAGAAGATAAATATTTGTTAATCGACGATAAGCAGGAGTTAATTTTACAAAAA
>CALVJP010000050.1 GCA_944332215.1 uncultured Bacilli bacterium | reverse complement strand
TCCTTTATAAAATCTTTTATAGGCATCTTCTAGGTTAAATAAGCTAGTTCTAAGGGCGCAGCTATCTACTTCTTTTAGCCATGGATTGTCTTTAATTAAAGATGGAATTTGTTTTATTTGCTCATAGTCTGTTTTACTTTTTCTCAATTTTTTTATTTTATCAGCTAGAAAGTAATTATATATAAACCTAGAACATCCTATCGTTTTATTTATTAATTCTTCTTGATTTTTATTGGGATATAATCTAAAAACATAACCTTTTAATATTTTCATGACCTCACCTCTACAAACATCTTAAAACAAACAAATGTTTTTGTAAAGGTTTTTTTTGATTTTCCTATTTTTAACTTTCCTTGTAAAAAAACATCAAGAATAGACTTCTTGATATTTACTTTACTCCTGTCAAAAACAAATTAACATTAATTACCACTTCTTCGGTTATTGCTGTTTTACCTTGTTTATGCGGCAAAATCTAAGTTTTTCTCAATTTCTTTTAAAAGACTGTTGATATTAGTGTCAGAGCCATTTTCATTGACAATATTCAAAACATAAACCTTATTGTCTTTAATGGTAAAATAAGCATTCAAATCAGCTCCTGCTGAATATTCACATTTCATTTTCATCCAGTTATTATCGTTAAAAGTTTTTTGGTTGTAATCACCACAGCTATAATTAGTATTTTCTAACTGACTTTTATAAGCATCAGCATAGTCGTCTAATTCAGCTCCGTAAGCAGACATGGTTAGAAGTCCTAAAACTATTTTGCCATCTTCAGAAACATAAGCTTCAGTATAACCTAGACTTGAAGTCGATTTTTGATAACTATCTGGAACGTATACTTTAACGCCACTAATTGTTTTAGTTTCCCCTTTTACTTGACCACCAAACATAAATAAGCAAACGACTACCACAAATACAATAACGGCAACAACAATACCGATAATCATTGGCAGTTTATTATTTTGTTTTGGCGCTTTATTAACGGCATTAGTATTACCTGCATTCATTGGTGAGCCACAATTTGGACAAAAATCTGTTCCCTCTTCAACTTTCATTCCGCATTTTGCACATAACATTTAATCATCTCCCTCCATTATTTTAAGTATAACATATTATATTTAAGTTGTACACAGAAATTTCACCAAAATTTCACAATTTTCGATAAAAAAATAAGCTTTGATTTGAAGCTTATTTTACAACGATATTTACTAATTTACCGGGGATTACAACGATATTAATAATCTTTTTACCCGCAGTAAATTTTTGAACATTTTCATTTGCTAAAGCTATTTTTTCCATATCTTCTTTTGTAGTTTTAATATCCATGGTTTCTTTAGCCCGCACTTTACCATTAACTTGAATAACCATTTCATAAGTTGAAATCACTAATTTGGTTTCATCAAATTCTGGATATGGCTGATTATGAACACTTGGCTCATGCCCTAATAAACTCCACATTTCTTCAGCTTGGTGAGGAGCAAAAGGCGCGATTAAAAGTGTTAATTGTTCTAAATAGTATTTTGGTATTTCACGTCCAGTACTATTATATTTGGTTAAAATATTAACATATTCCATAATTCGGGCAATCGAGGTATTCATTTGGAATTTTTCAATGTCCGTTCTGACACTTTTAATTGTGTTATTTAAAACATAGTCAATATCTTGATAACGTTCCTTTGCTTCATTGCCATTATATTGTTCTACTAAACGGTATACTCGAGTTAAAAACTTGTCAATCGCTTTAACTCCATCTTCATTCCAAGGTCCACCGTCAATATAATTAAAAGCAAACATTAAGTAAGTTCTAAGAACATCGCTACCAAATTTTTCGATATATTCATCAGGGGATACTGTATTACCTTTAGATTTACTCATTTTCTCACCATCAGCGGCTAAAATCATCCCTTGATGGACTAGTTTTTTAAATGGCTCATCGAAACTTAAATAGCCCATATCGCGCAAAGCTTTCGTAAAAAATCTTGCATATAATAAATGCATACAAGCATGTTCTACTCCGCCAATATAAATATCTACGGGTAGCATTTTATCAACAACTTCTTTGCTAAATGGCTTTTCAGTATTAAAAGCATCAGGATAACGTAAATAATACCAAGATGAACAGACAAAGGTGTCTAAGGTATCACATTCTCGTTTCGCTTTTTGGCCACATTTTGGACAAGTACAGTTTACAAACTCTGAAGATTTGGCTAAAGGACTAGATCCATCTGGGGTAAATTCTACATCGTAAGGTAGTTGTACAGGAAGATCTTCTTCTGGCACTGGCACGACCCCACATTTATCACAATAAATAATTGGAATCGGTGCTCCCCAATAACGCTGGCGAGATACTAGCCAGTCGCGTAATTTATAGGTGGTTGTTTTAGACCCTTTACCTATTTTTTGTAGTTGTTGAATTACTTTATTTTTGGCTTCTTCACGGTCAGTTAAGCCATTTAATTGCTCAGAATTAATATATTTTCCATTACCCATATAAGGTAAATCTTTAGCCGATATTACCGGAATAATTTCTAAGTCAAATTTACTCGCAAATTCATAATCGCGTTCATCATGCGCTGGCACGGCCATAACGGCCCCAGTCCCATAAGTTGCTAAAACATAATCACTAATCCAAATGGGTACTTCGTGTCCATTAATAGGATTGATTGCATAGGCTCCAGTAAATACACCTGTTTTTTCTTTAACTGTGCTTGTGCGATCAATTTCGCTGATTTGAGCAGTTTTTAATTTATAAGCTTCTACTATCTCTTTATATTCATTAGTGACAATCTCATCAACTAATGGTGATTCGGGTGCTAAAACACAATAAGTGCAGCCATATAAAGTATCTACTCGCGTAGTAAAAACTTCAAAGGTTTTATCCATATTTTTTATGGCAAAAGTTACTGAAGCTCCAACACTTTTTCCAATCCAGTTGCGCTGCAAATTTTTAGTTTTTTCTGGCCAATCAAGCGTTTCTAAACCACTCAATAATTCTTCGGCATAATCGGTGATTTTAAAAAACCATTGACTTAAATTCTTTCTTAACACAGTCGTGCCGCAGCGCTCGCATTCACCAGCCACAACTTGTTCATTAGCTAATACGGTATTACAAGATGGACAAAAATTCACGGGTGCTTCTTTTTTATAAGCTAAACCATGTTTATAGAGTTGTAAAAACATCCATTGAGTCCATTTATAATACTCTGGGTGGCA
Source organism: uncultured Bacilli bacterium (assembly GCA_944332215.1). Lineage (GTDB taxonomy): Bacteria > Bacillota_I > Bacilli_A > RF39 > UBA660 > Coprosoma. The sequence continues at coordinate 2,839 of CALVJP010000050.1, read as the reverse complement.
AGTGATGACATCATTATTCCAATCAAAGGTGCCCCCAATAGCATTGATTTGTCCAATCATTGTTTCAATGTTTTTTTCGGTGCTATCTTTTGGATGAATTCCGGTTTTAATGGCATAATTTTCTGCCGGCAATCCAAAGGCATCAAAGCCCATAGGGTGAAAAACATTATAGCCGGTCATTCGTTTAAAACGAGACCAGGCATCAGGCACAGCGTAATTATACCAATGACCCATATGTAATTTGGCTCCTGAAGGATAAGAAAACATTTCTAACTGATAAATTTTATCTTTTCGATCTTTATCAAATTTATAGGTATTGTTTTCTTGCCAATATTTTTGCCATTTTTTTTCGACGGTTTTAAAATCATACATTTTATTTACCTTCTTTCTTTTTATAATATTTGCCTAAAATCCAATAGTCTAATAAGATTAAGGGGATTAATACAAGAAAACCAATTAATAATTTGATGATTAAACCATCAAAAATTTCAATAAAGGCAACTGTCGCTGCAATGATAAAAGCATTGGTCATTGATAGACTATTGGCAAATTTTTTATAATCTAATTTTTGTAAATCAAGTCCGTAAGCATTTTTAAAAAACATGACTTGTTTACCTTTTTTAAAAGCTTCCAATCCTTTTTTTCGTGACACAATTATCAAGTAATAAACTAAATACACGACCACGAAACAAAATAAGAAAATATACACAAATTTCATCCATCTTCCTCCTTATATGCAAAAAGTATTATGTATAAGGGCGATTATTATCGCGGTACCACCTTATTTCATAATACTTATATTACCTCTTTTGCTTAACGCGCGAAAACGTCATATACTTATCATATATGCAGCTCCTAAGTAAGTTCATAACTTCCATTTAAAAGCTTTCACCAACCGCTTTTTCTCTAATAAAATTTTAGTTATTACTACTCTTATTCATGGCTTTTCTATTACATTATATTATATTTACTTGGGTAATTCAAGTCTTTTTTTAGTTTTTATAAATGTTTAGAGCCTTGGATATTTATTTCCGGCATTTTTTCTTGGACTTGAGTTAATTCTTTTTTTATTTCCTCTAAACTGAATAAACATTCATCAGGAATTTTTATTGGTTTGGTCTTGATCACTTCGCCACTGGCATCAATTTTAAAAGCATGCATTAATATTTGCTTAAGGGTTTCTTGATATTCTTTATTTTGCACGGCCTCTTCATCGGCAATGCGCGGTTTAGTTTTATTAGCTTCGATAATTTCTAATATTTTTCCCTCAGTATATACAATGGCCCAGTCCTCACCTTTGACAATTTTTAAATCTTTAATCATAATATCATACTGTTCTTCGTAATCATATAAGGTATGCGCTTTAATGAGCATATTCTCGGCTAAATCCCGAATTAATGAAGTTTCTATTTGCTCGCCTTCTTGATAAATTATTTCCCGCATTTCCCGGTAAATTGGTATATCTGGGTGCCTGTTAAATTTAATGCTTTCGCTTCCTAAAATTAAAAACTGTTTATATGAATCGCGGTAATCATTATAGCCTTTTGGTCCTACATTTATCTTGGTCTGTTTAAAATATTTTTGGCAGTCAAGATCATCATAACCTTTCCCGACGGTCACAGTTCTAATTAGTTGGTTTTTGATGATACTTTCGACTTCTTCTGTGGTTAAATCCATTTTAGCAAGGTTTTGAGCCATTTGATGACGTGATTCTTCGATTAAATCTGCACCAGCGAGACTATATGCCAAGGCCGTTAATTTTTTATAAAGTTTTCTTTGAGCTTTTTTATTATTGGTGGTTAAAATACTTGTCCCCTCAATATTATCAAAGCATAACAAATTACCATTTGTCCACACCCATGACTGAGCTAATAATTTTTCTAAACCATCTTCTAAAACGTAAACACAGAAAATTCCACCATCAGAAGCGGCATGACGCATGCAAGCGGCTCCAACATCACCATAGGTCTGACAACAATTAGTATATTTGGCCTCACCAACCAATAACGTAAAGGGATCTTTTAATGATAAAATTTTGGTGCGAATTTGATAATCATTGCCCTCTAAATCTACTTCATGAAGAGTATTATACCTTGGAATTGTTGATAACACTCTTTGACGCATATTTTTATAATATGCTTGATAAGCTTCAAAGGTACTTTGACTTTGGACTCCGGCATTTTTTACTAAAGCAGCAAATTCTTCATTACCATATTCGACGTTTTCAAAAATTTGTTTATTTAAAAAGGTTAAAGCATCGTGATAATCGAATAATTCGTTTCCTTTGGACATAAAATAGTTTTTAATTATATCAAAGTTTTCCATAACGCGTTTTAATGAAGATTGATTTTCTTCGGTTGCTAAAATTAAATACCAATTATCTAAAATAAAATCTAATCTGGCTTTTGAATAAATTTGGGGTAAGCCATCGAAAATGCGGTGTAAAGTTAATCTATTTAATTTGCCTGGTAAATCGGGGCATTCTAATAAATTTTTCATTAAGGTTTTATTTTCCTGACCACTTTTGGTCAGTTTATATTTTAATACTTCAACTTCTTGGTAATTTTCCCTGATAAAATCATTTAATTCTTTACCAATATTTTTTGTGATTTTTCTTAAATGATGGTATTTAGAATTATCTATAACGCCAGAGATATAAGGGGTTAAAGCTGGTGGGATCAAGACCCCATCGTTTAAGTGGTATTCTTTTTGTTTGATTTCTGTAAAACAATCATTTATTGCTTCTACGGAATCTCCATTAATCCAGTTAGCATAACTATGATAGTTAATAAATGTTTCTAATTCTTCCTTAGTAAGGGTATAATCATTAACTGTAAAT
>CALVJP010000049.1 GCA_944332215.1 uncultured Bacilli bacterium | reverse complement strand
ATCTAATACACTACTAAAAGCAGCATAACTGGCGGCCATTATTAATAATAATCCTATTAATGTTATTATTAATATTTTTCTTTTTACTTTATCCATAATTTCACCCTTACTTCATTTTGGAATTATTTATCGTTTTTTATTCTTCTTTTTTATTATACTTAATTTTTTAATATTTTTTATTTAAATTAACTCCTGCTTATCGTCGCTTTATGAATATTTATCTTTCCTTATTTTTATTAAAACCATTGTAACTCAAAAAAAAAGCAAGGTAATTTTTTCCTTGAATAATTTTTCATATTATATATTGTTAATAAAAATACCCAGTCATAAACTAGGTATTTTATCATATATGAGTTTAAATCTCACTAATATATTCTAGCAATTTAATAAACATTTTAATAAACTTCTTATCAAGGCCCACTTTTCCTAACTTTCTAATTTCAATCCGCTTTTTCTGAATTGTTAAATCACTAAATAAAATTCCATCAATTTTTTCTTTCATTTCCGTTGTAATTTGCAAATCACTAATAATGCTTTCAATATCCCTATTTATAAGGTGGACAGCATCAATTTCAATATCTTTTCCCTTACAATTGATCGTTAATTGACCAATTGTTTTAACATCATTAACTTCCACCACAAAATCAGGACCATCGACATAAGTTTTAAATGACACCTTATCTCGATTACTATAAACCGTAACATCGTCAGTTCTTTTAGTATTCCTAAAAACAATACGATAATTTCGCTTCTCCGGTATAATGCCACTTTTTCCCTCTTTAGCCCGAATGATCACACTATAATTACTAGGTAAATAATTATATTCTATTTCGGTTAACAAATAGAAATTCTTACGATATAAATCACTTTCCCCATCATCTTCAAACAAAGTATAGGTATTGCTCTGACCTGGAAAAATATGAATTTCCATATTATTTGGTGGTGTCGTATCATTCAAATTCTCATTAGTCCCCATTGGAATAATTGCTCCAGAACGGGCAAATACTGGATATTCTTCATCTTTAAAGAAAGAAATATAATTATTACCTCCAGGAAATTTCTTACCAGTCACAAAATCATACCACATACCCTCTGGAATATAAAAATTATGTACAGCACGATCCATGACATAGTCTTTCTGCGTCACTATTGGTGAAACAAATAATTCACCGCCAAAATAATATTCATTGCGGTATAACATATCATCATATAAATCTGGATTTGTATAATATATCGGTTTAATTAATGGTTGTCCAAATTTATGATATTTATAAGCTTCACTATAAATATAAGGGATCAACTTATGACGTAATTGTAAATAATCTTTAACCACAGTATAAGTTTTTATATCCCATCTCCAAGGCTCACGTTTATAATATTTCCCTTTATCAGCTCCAAATTTTAAAATTGGTGAGAAAGTTCCTAATTGCACAAATCTGGTATATAGCTCACCATCTTCTACTCCTTTAAAATATCCCCCAATATCATGGGACCAAAAACTGACACCATTGTTAAATGCACTGGCATTGAAAAATGGAATTTTCTTTAAAGTCGCCCAGCTAACCACCGTCTTGCCAGAATATAAAACTGGATAGCGGTGAGGGGCTAAAGCTGTATCTGGAGCTAAAACCATGGGACGTCGTTTATAGTCCCTTTGCATATCATAAAATTGATAATGTTTAAGTAAGGCCAATTCCTCTTTACGACTATCATCAAAAATATCTAACCAAAAGAAATCCACGCCCATTGTGTCTAACGGATGAATAAATAATTTTAAATAGACATCGATAAATTTTGGATCAAACGCATTAAAAGGAATTTTTCCATTTTTATCAGCTTCTAAATATTTTAAAGCTTCCTCATAATATTGATCAATATCATATAAACCCTCGGTTGGATTAACATTAAGGCCCAAACGAATGCCTTTAGAATGTAAATAACTAATCATCGCCACCGGATTTTTAAAATATTCGTTATTAAAGGTAAAGCCTGTTTTTAAATGGGCTTTTCCAACGTATTTGCGCTTATGCCAATCTTTATCCAGTAAAATTACTGATACTGGCACCTGTTTTTTCTCAAAAGTATCAACAAGGTCTTTTAAAGACAAATCATTGTAATCATTATTACGACTCCACCAGTTTCCTAAAGCAAAACGGGGAATTAAAGCTGGGTAGCCAGTTAATTTATAATAATCTTTTAAAGCTTCTTCAAAATCATTTTTATACATGAATAAATAAATATCAATGCTACCATCTTCACGTGGCGCCGTGGTCCCATCTTCATGCCATATATTATCTTTGGAATCATCAATGCTCGCCATGCCATCGGCCGAATATAATCCATGGCCGGTGGTTCCCCCCTCAGCCAAAGTAGCTGCCGGCACTCCGAAATTACGGACTTCAGGATGTCCATAGTACCATACTCTATCCGTACCTAATAATTCGACTTTAAGATTAATGGTTTGATTAACTTTACTGCCCTCAAAGGGACGATCTTTAGTATAAGTTAATTTAAAATACTCTGTGGTAATTTCTAAAAAATGAGCTTCATCTTTAACTTGAAATTCAGAAGTTCCAAAATCACGATGTAAAATTAATTCTGTTGGAGTATCTAAAAAAATCCCATTATCATTATATTCTAATCTAATTAGTCGTGGTGATAAAACCGTAAAACGATATTTATTTCCTTGAATAACATTTTTTCCACTAGCTTTAGCTTTTCTATAATCGATTTTAAACTGTTCACCTAAATTATACATGGCTCCCACCCCTTTATTCTTTTTATATTTCGTCTATTTTCATAAAATTGGTATGTTTTACTTTTTTAAATGGATACCCGCCTGTAATAATTACTTTATCGCCCTTTTTCAAGTTAAGTAGCTTTTGCGTAATAGCGGTTGACTTTGCCGAAATAGTATCAAAATCAAAACCATCGACTACTACGGGCACAATGCCAAAATGTAAATTTAAAGCTTTGGCAATTCTGGATGACGGCGCTGCGGCAATAACAATACATGGTGGACGAAGGCGACTCATTTGCCGAGCTGTATATCCACTATTAGTAGCAATAATAATAGCTTTAGCTTCTAAGCTAGCCGCTCCCAAAGCCACACTGGTTGCAACTGTACTTGCTACATTTTTCACTTTCGTTTTTAAAGCATTGTTAAAGAAATATTCATAATCAATTTCCCGTTCAGATGCTTTAATTATTTTTTCAATTTGTTTGACTGCGGCTACGGGATGAGCTCCAATGGTTGTTTCACCAGTGAGCATAATTGCATCCACGCAGTCGGATACTGTATTAGCTAAATCAGAGACTTCTGATCGGCTTGGCTCTATTTCTTTCGTTAAAAAACTGTCTAACTCTGCCGTAATTATACTAATTTTCCCGCCAACATGACATTTACGAATAATTTCATTTTTAACATTGGGAACTTCTTCAATTGGCATCTCTATAGCTAAATCGCTGCGTGATAAAATCAATCCATCAGCCACGTCAATAATGGTGTCTAATTCCTGCACCGCTCTATTATTTTGGATTTTGGCTAACAGGCCAATATGATCATTACCTAATTCAATTAATAAATCATTAACTTCTAAAACATCTTCAGCACCAGAGACATTAGAAATACTAATAAAATCAACATCCATTTTATGGGCAAATAAAATATCTTCTTTATCTTGTTTCGTTAAAAATTTTCGATTTAACTTAACTGAGGGCAAATATACTTTTGACTGACTATCGACATGACCGCCATGTATGACTTCTAACACCGCATAATCCATGCCTTTTTCCGCCACTTCTAAAATTACTTTACCATTATTTAATTTAATAATTGAATGATATTTTAAATCCTCAATTAAACGAGGGTAATTCACGGAAAATTGTACATTATTTCCTTGAATTGGTTTCATATACATTCTAATGCGGTCCCCCGTGGTAAAATCGGCCCCACCCGCACTAAAATCTCCTGTTCTAATACAAGGTCCTTCTAAATCGAGCATGATCGATACGGAAGTGTTTAGTTTTTCGTTAATTTCATCGATACGTTCAATTATTTGACGGCAAAAACTATAATCCGAATAACTCATATTCAAACGAATTACATCAATTCCACTATTTACTAGCTCTTCTAGCACTTCAGGTTTATAACTAGAAGGACCTATCGTGGCAATTATCTTAGTCTTATTCATCGTATCACCCTATTATCATTATACCAATTTTTGCCTAGAGATAAAAGTAAAATATTGAAAAAAAGGCAAAAATGTCCTATCAAAAAAAAATAGACCCTAAAGTCTATTTGATATTTAAAATTTTAACTTCATATTCACCATTAGGACTGGCAACTTTAGCAATATCGCCAACTTTTTTGCCCATGATCGCTAGCGCAATTGGAGATTCGTTAGAAATTTTGTTTTCAAACGGATCAGCTTCGGTACTTCCAACAATACTATAAGTGTCTTTTTCGCCATCTTCAATATACTCAACTTCGACAGTATTGCCAATAGATACTTCATCAGTATCCGCATTTGTAATAACAATTGCGTTTTCAATCATAGCTGTTAATGAGGCTATTTTATTTTCGATTTCTGCTTGTTCACTTCTAGCGGCATCATACTCCGCATTCTCGCTTAAATCACCTAGAGCTCTAGCTTCCTTAAGTGCCTCGATAACAGCCGGTCTTTTTACTTGCTGTAATACTTCAAGCTCTTTTTTCATATCAATAAGACCTTGTTCAGTCACATAAATTTGTTCTGGCATATTTTATCACCTCATTCTATGCTTAACTTCACCAAATAATACTACACATTTATAGCTTTGTCAAGCCTTTTTTACCATATAATTTGCAAAAACTGCCCTGGGGACTTTCAAATAAACTACTTGTTTCGGATGGCGAACAATTTCTAAGGGCTGCATATACTCATCATATAACTCTGTAATGACAAATTTCATTTCGTCGGTGGGTCCAAATATTTCAATTTCGTCACCACAAGCAAAATAATTGCGTTGTTCAATTTTAGCCAAACCGGTTTGACTATCGTAATCCAATACTATCCCAATAAAATCTTGGTTTGTTTTTTCTTCTCTGCCATTATAATATTGTACACGTTTATCAAATATTCCATTAAAAAATTGAGGTACAGAATCACGATTAGCCACTCTTCTTAAAATTTGTTCATACTTTAAATTATATGCATATGCATCAGGATTGTTCCAATATTCATCAATTATGGTGCGGTAAACTTTAACAATCGTAGCAATATAATAAGCTGACCGCATGCGCCCTTCAATTTTTAAACTGTCCACGCCTAAATTAATTAAATCTGGGATATGTTTAATTAATGACAAATCTTTGGTGCAAAATGTAAAAGGCTTGTCACCTTTTAAAGGCTCTTTATCATCATATAATTCAAAGTCCCAGCGACATATTTGACTGCAGCCGCCGCGATTTGAATCACGAGCTGTCAAATAATTGGAAAGGACACATCGACCACTATAAGAAGCACACATAGCCCCGTGAATAAATACTTCTAATTCAATATCTACACTTTCTTTAATTGTTTTAATATCTTCATAAGTACATTCCCTAGCTAACACAATGCGCTTTACGCCCTCTTGTTTCCAATAGTTAACAGCTTCTTTATTTAATGTTGAAGCTTGGGTCGACAAGTGAATGGTCAAATTAGTATTTTCTCTAGCGATTTTAATAATTGCAGGATCACTAACAATAATTGCATCGGGGCCGATTTTATCAAGTTTTAGTAAATAATCTTTAATTTTTAGCACTTCCGCGTTATGCATGGCAATATTTACAGTCACATAAACTTTCTTGCCTCTTTCATGGGCATAACTAACTCCTTTACGAATTTCTTCTAAATTAAAATTATCCGCATTAGCTCTTAAATTGAAATTACCACCAATATATACGGCATCAGCCCCATATAGTAAAGCTATTTTCAAACGTTCAAAATCGCCAGCTGGACTTAATAATTCTGGTTTATTCATTATTCTTCACCTTATAAATCGTTTCTTTATATAAAAAGCCATATTCTTCAGGATATTTATCACTTTTGTTATACTTTAAAATGATTTTAAAATCTTCATCATTGATTAAATAACTATTATAAACTAAATAATCGACATCTAGCTTTGCTATAGCATTTAAAACATAATTAGAGTAAACTGTTGTTCCATTTTCTTTATCGATAATTGGATAGTAATTTCCCTCTTTATATATTTGCTTAGGCCCTTGATGATTTTCTAAGTTAAAATGTTCAATATAATTATTGACTAAACGTCTTTGGGATGAAAACATCGGGACATAGCCAAACCCATTTACAAATAGTTTCATGTTCGTTTGAGCTTTAATTTGCTCTATTTCTGCCTTGGTCAACTCTGAAGATAAATAAGCATATTTAACGCCTTTATCATACCAATAATTAATGGTGGCATAATTAGTAGTCATATGTTCTTGAGCCCAAACTAAATCGGTTTTTAATTTCAGTTTGGTTTTTAAATTTACTAAAGCAACATCATAAAATACGAGACCCGTAATAGCTATTTTATCTAAATCATTTAATAAATTTTGTAATTCGGCTAATTCATCGTTATGAATATTTTTATTGATTATAACAAATACTTCTTTATTTAAGGCCTTTATTTCTTTAATAGCTGATAAGCTAAAAACATGGTCATAATTCATGCTAAATTTCTGAATTGGGACCATATAGGCATCGACTAAATCAACAATATCTTGAGCTTGTTTTAAACTATTAATAATTACAGCTTTTTTCATAATTTCTCCTCGTCAGCAACCATTATAACAAAAAAAAGTAGAAATTTCTACTTTTTAAAACAACATCTCAATATCTTCATTATCTTCTTTTGATGATTTGAAGATATTTTCAGTTCCATCATCTCCAATAGTTTCTTCATACTCAGCTTTTATTTTATTATAGAAGTTAGCTAAAGTCACGCCCATATAAGGAATGATCCAAAAATATAAAAGGCCTAAGGTGAAAATTCCAAGGAAAAACCATCCAATAAAGCTAATGACTAATATAAAATACTCAATAATATAATCGGCCATCATCTCAAAACTTTTTGACAAAATTTCTTTAATTGATAAATTGGGCTCATCCTTTAAAATAAAGAGTACTTGTGAGAAAGAGATCGTTATATAAATCCCAAACATAATGATTGCGACTGATAATAATAAACCAAAAGTGATTAAACTAACGGCCAAAACCCCATTCATTTCGGCATAGTGGCTAATTATCACTAGTAAAGAGTGAAAAGCAACTCCTTCGATAAAACCAATAATAATGCCAATTATGCCTAAGATAAGGGCTAAAGCTATATATTTGAGAAATAAATCCGTTTCGTCGAATAATTCTTTAAATTTTATTTTTTGCTGACGCGAAACCTTGAGGAGCATACTAATAAAGCCCATGACGAATAATGACTCAAAAATCAACATTAAGATAGAAGATAGCCAAGGTGTATTAATCAAAGAGGCAATAACATAAGCACCTCCACTTAAGCCTAAGAAAACTAAAAGACAAAATATAAAAGTTTGATAATTACCTTTTAGATTTTTTTTAGCTTCTAGTTTTAGCTTTGCATTATTCACTTAACATCATACCTTTCTATTGTCATAGAATATTATATTCTTTTTTATTAAATACCATTTTGGCGATTATACTCCAACTGTATATACCGGAAGAATAGTTGTATTTCCCGCAGCATCTGTGAGTCTAACCCTTAGCTGGACGGAATAGCCATCACAGCCGTAGCCTAATTGAAGGCGATAAGCCTGCGTTCCTATTGACCAGTAAGCAGTACTGTTTTGCCATGGTTGATTATAAATACTTGTATTGTTACAGTTTTTACTTGCCACTGAGCCACAAGACGTTCCAATGTAACAATATTGATATTCTACTGTTTTCATGGCAAAGTTTTCCCCAAATTCCGTAACCGTGGTGTGAGAATACCCCCACGATGGCTCATATTCAAAATATGTATTTTGTAAATCCCACGGTGGTGTTTTATCGATCATGATACTACCAGCCCCTACGGTTGCTTGATTGCCAGCATTATCTGTCATTACTAAATTTACTGCCGGAGCATATCGCTCAGCTTCCCACGTTCCTTTAACAGCCGTTGTACTAACACTATCCCAGTCTTTATAAAGCGTTCCAGAGCCATAATTATATCCCACACTTGAGGCATCTACTCCTGATAAATTATCACTTAAATTGGCCGAAATATACATTGAAGAATTTCTCCATGCATTACCTCCAGAGTTATATACACTACTAAAGGTTGGGGCCGTTTTATCAAGTTTAAAACTTGCTGACTTACAGCTATTCGCACCCGCATCATTTTGCACGAAGCCATAATATACTATATTGTTTCCCTCTATACTATGTACGGCACTGGTCAAACCATTTGTCGATCCACTACTGGTTGCTAATCCTTTTGTATTAACTACTCCTGATGTTGTCATATTTACGGTTACATCTGATTTATACCAACCATTACTACCACTTGGACTACCTGGATTTAGACTAATCGAACACGTTGGTGGGGCTAAAGCGACCACATTGACTTGTCTACTAGTTATATTCCCAGCTCCATCCATAACATATACATAATAAACTCCTGTATCTTTCGTTAAAGTGGCTGAAGCACTTTTTCCACTGATTTTCACCCACTCACTGGCATTAGCCGCTGGAGCACTGGCGGATGTCGTCACCGCATATTTTGCTAATCCACTACTATCACTGCCTTCACTAAAAGACACGGTTAGATTATCTTTGACATCAACTTTAGTTACCACATTTAAAGTTGGGGCTTTTTTATCAATAGCGGCAATATAAGTCGCTTTATAGGTGTTTTTTTCAGCAGTTTGTTCAACGTTATAAGTTACTGTGCTTTCAGTATTTTGACTCACTGAAGCGGTATAAGTGGCTTTCGTTTCCCCATTTAACTTGCTTTCACCTTTATACCATTGATATTTCCCACTATATGAACTAGAGGCTGTCAGTAATATATCACTATTGACCCATTCTCCACTGATGACAACTCTGCTTCCTATTGTTCCTTTTATCACTAAATCCATACTAATCGTACAATCAGCATTAAAGACATAATCAAACACTTTTTTTGTGGAGTTTTCTTTGGTTTTATTTAATATTTCCACACAAGCTTCTTCAATATTTTGACCACTTGAAGGTAATTTGATATTTTTATCGATATAACCTTCTTTTTGTAAATCTGTTAACCAAACATTTTTCTTTAATCCCGGCTCTGGTAATTCATCTTGATGGTCAGATCCCCATAGTTTAGCCGCCATTATAATATTTTCTTCTAACTGTTTATCGGCTTTTTCTTTACCGCTTTTTAAAACTTTACTGACGGTTAATGTAATTATCGTTATGATTAAACTTATAATTATTATTACTCCTAGTAATTCTATTAAAGTAAACGCATTTTTCTTTTTTTTCATCTACTCTACCTCGAATCTATAAACTATATCTTTATACTTGCCATCATAATTAACCATTTCTTGTGAGGAAATTTGCATAGACTGAGCATAACCTAAGGTATTATTAACCGCAATATTTAACTGTGAAATAGTTTTTTTCTTTTCATCTCTAATTGTGACAATCACATTTTTTATTTTTACTTTTTTATCTTGCGTATTATGGATTGTTGCTTCGAAATTTAATTGGCCGTTTTCGATGGTCACCTTTTCATCTTTAATACTTAGATTTTTGGGGATGATGGACTTGATATTCTCATCAGCTTCTTTTTTACTATTATTTGTTTCATCGGTTTTATTATCAGCAGAAAAGTATATAATACCACAGACAATTGACACCACTACTAACAAAGCTATCAATACTTTTAACAATTTTGACACTTTTCCTCACCTCTTCTATTCTATAATCAATTTTAACAAATTACTTTTGTTTTTTCAACTACTATCAATAAAATTTAAGTCCGCCGAAACTAAAAAAATATAGATTACACTATATTTTTAGTCAACTTTTTTACTAATAGCCAGGCCATCACCAATATCTAAAAATGAAGTTTTAAATTCTGCGTTATTTTTTAAAAAATCTTTATATTTATTAATTTTAGTGACTAAAGCTCGAAGGTTTTTACTAGTTATAGCTTCCGGCTTTTGCGTTAAACCATGAAAATTCAAATTATCTGAAATAATAACTCCATGCTCATTTAAATTAACTTTATATTTTTCAAAAAATTTAATATATTGGGCTTTGGCCGCATCAATAAAAATTAAATCAAATTTTCCAGTCACACCTATTTCTAGGGCATCCCCTAAAATGACTTTGATTTGTTTTTCTAAACCAAACCTTGCGATATTTTTCATTGCTTCTTCATAGCGTTCTTTATCTCTTTCAATGGTGATTATCTGAATATTTTCATTAATTAAAGCCATATTAATAGCCGAATAACCAATTGCCGTGCCAATTTCTAAAATAGTATTAATCTTATAATTTTTAATATAATCTATTAAAAACAAAATCCCATCTTTTTGCATAATGGGAATATTGTTTTTTAAAGCATATGTTTCTAACCTATCCATTTGCCTTCCTTTTTTAATTGGGCAATAATGGCTTCATGTTCATTCGCATTACGCGTAAAATAAACTTTCTTTTCGCTATCAGCCACGAAATAATAACAATCAGTTTCTTTAGGCTCTAAAACAGCTTTAATCGAACTATTACTTGGATTAGCAATTGGTCCAACTGGTAAACCTTTCATCGAAGTACAGCGCGTATTATATCCATTGCAAGAATTAAGCTCAGATTTAGTAAGTGACTCAGTCATTGGTTTTTTAGCCGCATAATACGTTGTGACATCGCTTCCCAAAGACCAGTTATTATTTAAACGGTTATAAAATACTCCGGCCACCTCAGCTCTATCGCTATCAGTAACCGCTTCTAATTCTACTAATGAAGCTAAAGTTAATAATTGATGAACACTATAATCATTACTTTCAAATTCATTTTTAAATGGCTCTAATTTCTTTTCTGTGTTAGCTAAAATCTTATCTAAAATTTTGTCTAAAGTTAATTCTTCTTGCTCAAACATATAAGTATCAGGGTACAAATAACCTTCTAAGTCATAATATATTTCCTGATTTTTTACTTCATCTGTAATAAACCAATACTTAGCAATTAAAGTATCAATATAAGCTTCATCACTAATTTTATTCAAAAACTCTGAAGCCGTTATGTCTGTATTTTCGGCAATAATATCGGCCATTTGTCTGACATTTAATCCCTCTCTAAAGGTTAAACGAATAGCTGTATTTTTTAAATTGTTTTTATTACTTAAAGTTTCTACAATTTCAGCCACACTCATAGACTGATTTAACTCATAATTGCCAACTACTAATGAGCCTGGATTATGTAATTTTAGGAAAATTTTATAAAACAATTCTGATTTAATTAATTTTTTTTCTTTTAACGTTTCAGCAATTGTATAGTAATTCGCCCCTTTACTAATTTCTACAGCAATCGGGTCTGTATTTTTACTTACCGCTGCTGTTTGAAATTTATAAAGTCCTAAAAATAGCACCAGGGCTAAAATAATAAGCACTATCAAAAATAGTGCGAATTTTTTTACTGAAAACTTTCTTTTTTTTACCGCCAAAATACCTATTCTGCTTCCTCAACTTGATTTTGCATCTCTTCAAGAATTGTTTCAATAATTTTCCATTCTTTTTCTGTTTCAATTGGGATTAACTCTAAAGCGGCTAAATCCTCACCTTCGGTAATTTTTAACTCGGCTGGATTATAAATAGAGGCATATACCCTTGTATTTCCTTCTTCATCGATAGAATTATCGGTATAAACGATATAACTTTTTTTAGTTTCTGGCGAATCAAACATAAATAATGTATCGCAATCGATTTGTCTCCCTTCAGCATCTATTGCCTTAAATTTTAATTCATTTCCCATTTCTTCTGGCATCTTTCTCAGTCCTTTCTTTTATCTAAATAAGTTTGCAAAATTATATTAGCAGCCAAACTGTCAATTTTTTTTTTGCGTTTTTTTCTTGACATATCAGCGGCAATCATATAGCTGCTAGCTTCTTTAGTTGATAGTCTTTCATCTTGCATGACTACTTCGATTTTAAAAGTATCTTCTAATAACTTTTTAAATTCCAAAGTCGTCTGAGCCCGATCACCTAAAGAATTATTCATGTTCTTTGGTAATCCCAATACAATTTTTTCGATTGGCTCTTTTTTCATAATCGAGGTTAGTTGTTTAAGCGCTTCTTGATAATTACTCTCAGCAAAATGAAGCGTCCCATATGTTGATGAAATTGTCTTTGTTAAATCTGAGATTGCCACGCCTAAAGTGCGGGTGCCCAAATCTAAACCTAAATATTTCATGTAACCACCCTCTAATATGAATACACCTTAATTTTAACATTTATTTTAATTTTAGTCCACACTTTTCCTCTATTTATGTCTAAAATAGTAATTTTTTGTGACAATATTTTACTAAACATTCTATGTGTGCGTTTTCAGTTTTAACTTTCTGCATAACTTTAAATAGGGTTAAGACAATTATTAGTCAAAATGTCAAATCTTTTTATTTCAAGTTTTAATTTCTTAGCAAAAATGCTATAATGAAAATAGGTGATGTGAATGTATTATAAAAAGAGAAAAATAAAAAAGAAAGCGATTGTGGCTCTAGCAATTTTCTTGCTTTTAATTGCTTTAATTATTACCATTATTAAACTGTATTCGCATTACACCAGTAATGAATACAAATTATCTAAAATCGGTTACAATGAAAAAGAAATCAGTACGCTTTTAAAAGCTGACAGCAAAGTATTAACTAAAGCTCTTGATAATAAATATGATGAGCATTTAATTCCTCTAACTAATGAAAAATATTTTCTTTGGAAAAACTATAAAACATATAAACAATATATTACTGAGCTAACCAAAGAAACTACTGACATTGATTATCAAGATGTCGTAACTAAAGTCAACGTAAAACGTAACTATGATTATTATACTCACACTAAGAAAACTGATATGGACCAAAATGAAGCTATTTTAGTCAATAAATATTATGCTTTACCTGACAAATATGCTCCAGAGGATATTGTCGATGTTAGTAATTGGTATGCTTTTGAAGGTATTAAAACTAGACAAATAGTCTATGACGCTTTTAAAGAAATGTTTAATGCCGCCAAAGAAGATGGCATAACTTTAATCATTAATTCGGGCTACCGCACTTATGAGGCGCAGTCTAAAGTTTACGAAGAATACAAAGAGGCCTACGGAGAAGAATACGCGGATAATTATGCGGCTAGACCAGATTATTCAGAGCATCAAAGTGGACTAGCTTTAGATATTATTACTTATGGCGCTTCTGGAGAAACTTTTGAGACAACAGAGGCCTTTAAGTGGCTTCAAGACAACGCTGATAAATATGGTTTTATCCTTAGATACCCGAAAGATAAAGAAGATATTACTGGTTATAAATATGAGTCATGGCATTACCGCTATCTTGGCAAGGAACTAGCTAAAAAAGTGAAGAAAAGTGGTCTTACTTATGATGAATATTATGCCTATTATTTAGATAAGGACTGATAAAATGCGAAAAGCAAAGTGGCGAAAGAAAATAGTTTTTATTCTTATATTCCTAATCATTTTAATTGGACTTATAGTTTTCTTCATGACTAATCAAAAAAATAACAATGAGCCAAAAGATAAGCCTGTTCAAACAATCGAAACTTCGGCAAATCCGTTAGAAAATAGTCTTAAAAGCGAGAAATACTATATTGCGGCTAATCATGAACGTTATTTGAATTATGCTAAAGGCCGGGACTTAGAAGCTAGTAAAATTGTTGCTGATGTTAATGCTAATTTGGATAAAACCAAATATGAGGACACAACGGCAACTAATATCAATGATGGTAATGTAATGCTAGTCAATAAATATTATTATTTAACTGAAGATTATCAGCCAGAGGGCCTTATCACTTTAAGTGCCAAATATAATAAAGGTATCAATAGTCAAATGCGAGAAGAAGCTGCTTTAGCCTTTATGGAAATGTCCGATGCAGCTACTTTGGATAATATTATTATTAAAAATGCTTCTGGTTATCGCAGTTACCAATATCAAGTAAATTTATATGATAAATATGTAGAGCGTGATGGCAAAAAGGCGGCTGATACTTATTCGGCTAGGCCTGGGTTTTCTGAACATCAAACTGGCTTAGTCAGTGACATTAATCAAATTGATAATAGTTTTGAAAACACTGATGCTTTTAGGTGGTTACAACAAAATGCCTATAAATATGGTTTTATCTTAAGATTTCCAAAAGATAAAGAAGATATTACGGGCTATCAATATGAGCCTTGGCATTACCGTTATGTTGGCAAAGAAGTGGCTAAACAAATCAATGAAGAGAGTCTAACTTTAGAAGAGTATTATGCTTATTATGTCCAAAATAAAACTAACTAATTTCTAGTTAGTTCTTTTTGTATAATAATGGCCTAATTCAAAACCGGCATTTTTCAAGGGAATTGAAACAAACGCCTGCATAATATCGTTTGATACGGTTTTCAAATTCCATCTATTTTCACGGGTGGAATCGACTAAAATCTTATAAATTTTAAAGTTACTGGCAAATAACATATCCAAAGCAAGAGAATCCCCAATAAATGCTGTATTACTAGCGGTGATTTGACCATTGAAAAAACTTTGAACATCGGTAAAAGCCTGAGGCAAAGGTTTAAAAGCTTTAGCCACATAATGAACGTTTAAATGCTGCGCCACTGGTTTCACTCTTGATTTACTGCCATTTGATACTAAACAAGTATTAAAGCCAATCTCCTGTTGCAAATAATCAAATAATTCAATTAACTTAGATGGAATGCGCACATCATCTGCAGGTAATAATGTATCATCCACATCAAAAATAGCATACCGAATACCATCATCATAAATACCATGATAATCAATATCATAAACCGTTGGTACATAAATATCCGGAATCATATTTTTTACTAATTTAAATTTCACTGTAACCACCTTCAAGTAATTAGTATTATATCACATTTAAGATAATAAATTTTATTAATTTATTTTCTATTAATAATATATTCTAATACTTCATTTTCTGTCACCGAGAAATCCTCATAATTAACTTTAAACCACTGTAATTCCATTTGATTTTTAAACCAAGTATATTGTCTTTTAGCATAATTTCGGCTATGCTGTTTAATTAATTCAATCGCGGCATTTAAATCCAAGTTGCCCTCAAAATATTCGAATAATTCTTTATAACCAATCGGGGTCATCACCGCTTTAGTTCTAATTTTACTATCATATAAAGCTTTGGCTTCATCTAAAAGCCCCTTTTCCAGCATTATATTAACCCGTTTATTAATTTTATAATATAATAAATCACGGTCTGCCGTTAGGCCAATAAATAAAGTATCATATAAAAGTCTATCACTTTTTTCTTTTTGGCTGTATGGCTGTTTATTAGCTTCATAATAATTTAAAGCCCCAATAATACGTACCCGATTATTGACATGAATATTGGTATTCGGGTCTACTTCTAAAAGGCGCTGGTAAAGTTCATCATTACTAATACCCTCATAATTATTCTTTTCTTTCAAAGAAAACTCATAATTATATAAAGCCGCTTTTAGATAAAGTCCAGTTCCCCCAACTAAAATAGGGGTTTTATTTCGCGCTAAAACATCATCAATAGCCTTCCGTGCATCAATTTGGTAATCAAAGACCGTATAATCTTTAGTAATATCAACAATGTCTAACAAATGATGACAGATCCCCTCTTTGTCTTGCACTTTATTGGTTGCAATATCTAATTGTTTATAAACTTGGGTGCTATCGGCATTGATAATTTCCCCATTTAGTTTTTTGGCTAAAAAAAGACTTAACTCAGTTTTTCCTGTACCGGTCGGTCCAGCAATAACAATCACCATTATCTCACCTACTTTATTAACATACTATCACCAAAAGAGAAAAAACGATATTCTTTTTTTACCGCTTCTTCATAAGCTTTTAAAATATTATCACGTCCCGCTAAAGCACTTACTAACATAATCAAAGTCGATTTTGGCAAATGAAAATTAGTAATTAATTTATCAACCGCTTTAAATTTATAACCAGGATAAATAAAAATATCGGTAAATCCAGAGCAAGGTTTAAAAGTCCCATATAAATTCATTACAGTTTCTAAAGTCCTAGTCGAAGTAGTTCCCACACTAATAATATTATGCCCATCTTCTTTAGTCTGATTGAGTAAATCAGCCGTCTTTTTATCCATTATATAAAACTCGCTATGCATTTTATGTTCATCAATATTTTCTACGGCTACTGGGCGAAATGTCCCCAGACCAACATGTAATGTAATATAAGCTATATGCACACCTTTTTCTTTGACTTTTTTTAATAATTCAGTGGTAAAATGAAGTCCAGCTGTTGGGGCCGCGGCACTGCCTATATTTTTAGCATAAACAGTTTGATAACGATTTTGATCAGTTAATTTTTCATGAATATAAGGAGGTAAAGGCATTTCTCCTAATTGATCTAAAATTTCATATAAAATGCCTGAGTAAATTAATTTAAAATGGCGAAGGCCATCGGGAAAAGAAGCGATGCATTGAGCTTTTAACTGACCCTCACCAAAATTAACTACTACCCCTTCTTTAATTCTTTTGGCTGGTTTTACCAAACATTCCCAAGTATCATGGCCTAAATCTTTAAGCATTAAAATTTCGATAACAGCTCCTGTTTCTTCTTTAATTCCATAAAGTCTAGCCGGCATTACTTTCGTATCATTCAAAACTAAAGTATCCCCAGGCTCTAAATAATCTAAAATATCTGTAAAATGACGATGCTCAATGGCTCCACTTTTTTTATCAAGGACTAATAATCTTGAAGCATCACGTTTTTCTAGTGGGGTTTGAGCAATTAATTTTTCGGGTAAATTAAAATCAAAATCATCAGTTGTCATTATATTCCTCTTTTCTATTCAAATATACTTTCTTGTCTGGCTATTTTTAAATGTTCATAAGCTTTTTCGGTAACCATCCGACCACGACTAGTCCGTTTAAGAAAGCCGTTTTGTAATAAATAAGGCTCATAAACATCTTCAATGGTGGTCACTTCTTCACCGATGGATGAAGCTAAAGCATCAATACCTACTGGCCCCCCATTGAATTTTTCAATAATGGATTTTAATAAATTATAATCGGTTTCGTCAAGTCCAAACTCATCGACTTTTAATTTATCCAAAGCTATTTTGGTGATTTTTAAATCAATATTTCCATTGCCCATTACTAAAGCATAGTCACGGACTCTTTTAAATAGACGGTTAGCAATTCTTGGAGTTCCACGGCTGCGACGAGCTAATTCTATAGCTGCATTTTCTTCAATTACACATTCTAATACTCGGCTAGTTCTTAAAATGATTTGCTTTAACTCATCTTCTGTATAAAAATTAAGTTTAGCCATAATTCCAAAACGATCACGTAATGGTCCAGTTAAATCACCAGCTCTAGTGGTGGCACCTACTAAAGTAAATGGTGGTAAATCAATTCTAATATTGCGGCTAGAGCCATCATTACCGACAATAATATCTAAGGTGAAATCTTCCATAGCCGAATATAAAATTTCTTCAATATATCTTGGCATACGATGAATTTCATCGATAAATAATACATCGCCGGGCTCTAAAGTTGATAGCACCGCAGCTAAATCCCCACTTTTTTCAATTGATGGGCCACTGGTTGTTTTTATATTACTTTCCATTTCATTGGCAATAATATATGCTAAGGTTGTTTTGCCTAAACCGGGAGGACCATATAATAGCACATGATCTAAGGCTTCTTCACGCATTTTAGCAGCTTTAATAAAAACGTTTAAATTGTCTTTCACTTCACTTTGCCCGATATATTCGTCAATGCTATCGGGTCTAATTGTGCCCTCAAATGTATCTTCTTTCAATTCGTGATTACTAATAACTCTATCATCCATGTTTTACCTCCTCGTTTTTTATCTAAATAACTATTTTAAAATTTTGCTATTTTAAGAGTAATTTTAAGGCTTCTTTTATTTGTGTCTCGATTTCGTCGGCTGGATTTATTTGTTTTAATACTTTAGTAATGTCACTATTTTTATAACCCAGTCCTTTTAAAGCTTCGATAAGTTCATCAAAATTATTAGGGGCTACTTCTTCTTTAGAAACTAATTTTCCTTTTAAGTCTAAAACAATTTGTCTAGCCACTTTATCTCCTATCTTGGGAAATTTTTTTAAATATAAAATATTTTCTCGTTCTATGGCATCAATGATTCCAGCTGGTGAACCTAAAGCGATCATTGGTAAGGCCATTTTACACCCTAAACCTTTGACACCAATTAGTTTTAAAAATAAAGCTTTTTCTTCCAGGGTTTTAAAGCCATATAAAGATATTTCATCTTCTCTAACATATTGATATAGATAAATAGTATACTCTTGATTTAAGTCAAATGAATAAGGGTTAGCTGTATACACCAAATAACCAATTCCATTATTATCTACAACGATATAATTACTATCTATTTCTTTAACTTTACCATTAATATATGAATACATTTTATCACCATTATCATTATATCATACATCCTCAATTATTAATAGATACAAATGTTCTTGTATTTCCAATTTTACTAATTTTTATTATGACAACTAAAAAGTAGATCACATTTTTCTGTGTCTACTTCTCTTTAATATACATTATACCTAAACTTGTCAATGGTAATTGAAAAAAGCCTTCTCAAGTATTAAAAAAACTACTAAAATTATTGACAATATCAGTAATTATGAAAGATTTTCTCAATTAGGTAATAAAATATTTACTTAACTCAGTATCATGTCTAAAATACTACTTCTTTTAGTCACAAAAATTGTCATTGAGAAATACAGTAATAAGCTCATTTCTTCTAATACTTTAAAAAGTCTATAAGCCTTGAAAAAATAAGGCTAAATAGACTTTTTACTACTCCAATTGCTATCCAATTTATATTTTTCTTCATTATAATAGGCCTAATTTTGAAATTTATTTTATTCTATTTGCGATTCTTTTAACTTCTGAATCCAATTTTGTTTTACTAATGCAATCATAAAAACCATCTTTCAGATAATGCAATTTAATACCTTCTTTATTGTTATTTATCATAATTACTACTGGTGTATTAAATTCATGCTCTTTTTTTAATTCTTGTAATACCGCCAACGCACTAAATTCTCGCATTTCATCATCTAATATTATTAAATCATATTTTAACTTTGACTTTATTTTTTCTATTACATCTCTTTCATATAATGATGTGTCAATAATAAAGTTTTCTTGTTTCAATATTTTAGCAATTTTATCTATTTCCTCTTCATCATTATCGATTATTAACACTTTCTTTTCATTATATAAACTTTGTTCATAACTTTCTAGTTTTTTGGCAATTTCACTTTCTTCACTTGGAACTATTTTTTGATCTAATACAATTGTTATTCTAGTACCATGGACATCATCATCGTCACTTTTAGTATTACTTATAATCATTATACTGCCGCCTAACATTTGGATAAGTTTCTTTATTGCAAAAATATCCAAAGTTTCGTCAGAATCTATATCTACAGATTTTAGTTTTTCTTCTGTAATACTTAAAATTTCATTAACTCTATCAAGGCTAATTCCTTTGCCGGAATCTTCAATATTTATTATTAATCTACATATATTATATTTTATAATTGTATTAATATCTAAATTTATGAAACCATTGTCAGTAAATTCATTAGCTATTTTGATAATCCCTGACAAAATTTGCTTTAATTTTATAGAATCGCCATATAAATATGTTGGCATATTACTACTTAAATTCCAAATAAACTTATTACTTGCTTTTATTTCTTCTTCAGCTTTTAAAGAAATTTCTTTAAACAAATTATATGTATTATACTTACTATCATATATTTTTATTTTAGTAGTATCCATATTGCCTATATTTAAAGCTTTATTTATAAGAAAATTAGCATTATCTGCCTGCTGATTAATATATTTATATTCTTTGATTAAATCCTCTTTTTTATCAGTTGAATCAACTTGACTACTAACATCAATTATTTCTTTAATTGGCTTTCTTAAATCTTGGGTGATTCTAAATGAAAATTTTGAAAATTCATCATTAGATTTTTCTATCAATTTCTTATTTTTTGATAATTCTTTTAACATTTTTAAGTCTGGATTTTCAATAGTAAAGTACATTAAAATAGCAATAAAAATTTGAGCGTATGATATAAAAGTTGCCTGCGGATTTATTTGCTGGAATATAGCGATTATTAAAGATAGTAAAATATAACAATATACTGGTAAATTGTTTTTACTAAAAAACCTTTTCTTTTTCAATATAAAGTACATACTTATTAAAATGTATATCATCCCTGTGATAAAAACCATTTTGGTACTTGGACCATATGTATATGTATAATTAGAGAAACCTTCAGGGAAATAATAATAAATCGGTAAAATAAGGGTTGTTACTGCACATATTATATAAATTCCTATTAATAATACTATCACTTGTTTTGACGGAGTTTTACTTTCCTTTTTTGTCGAAATATAAAAAGTGTAGTAGCATAATAGCAATACCCAAAATTCTATAACGACTAAATATCCTTTAGCTGCTATTGTGTTTATTATTGGCATAGTATCCATAACTTTACAAGTAAAAAACATACTAATCTCTACTACTCCACTTAATAAAGTACACACTAATAACACACTATATATTTTATTTTCAAATGTCTCTAATTTTTCTTTAGAAAAATATACAACCGTTAATAAAATTAATATAATTAACCCGCTAATTGTAAAATATAAATAATAATTCATAAATTTCTCCTATTTTTTTAATGTATAGGCTTTACCCTTTTCATCTTCTTTTAATGCCATAAAATCCACTTTGCCAATAGCTGTTAAAGGTATAGTATCCTTGACTTGATAAGCGACTGGATTATAATAATCGGGCAGTTCACTTTCATCTAGCATTTGTTGTAATTCTTCTATAACCATTTCGGCATCAGCATCTTCATTTAAAGTTATAAATACCTTGGGTGCTTCTATATCAACGGGATCATAAACCCCGACTACAGCACAAGCTGATACATCATTGTGTTTTATAAATAAATTTTCAAGTTCAGAAGGAAATACTTTATATCCACTTCTAATAATCATTCGTTTTATTCTATCTTTAGTAAATATTTCACCATCTTCAGTAACATAACCAATGTCGGCAGAATGAATCCAATAATTACCATCGGAGTGTTCTTTTAATACTTCTTGTGTTGCCTCTTCATTTTTATAATATCCTAACATCATAGTAGGTGTTTGAATGCATAATTCGCCTTCTTCTCCATAGCGAAGTTCTTCATCAGTACCTGGCTTAAAAGCACTTATTACAGTTTTAACAAGTGGAACACCATTGCCACCTAAAGTGTTAACAGTCGCAAAAGAACAAGTGGCAGTTGAGCTAGCTTCTGTCATACTATAACCTTTATATAAATGTACATTTCCACCATGATTATCCATAAAATCATTAACTTCGACTTCTAAGGCTGGTTGAGCTCTATCGCCACCAATTAGTATTGTTTTAAAATGTGAAAAATCATGATTTTGAATTTTTGGACTATCTATTAATGTTTTAAAATATGTTGGTACTCCCATAACTCCATTTGGTCTATGTTTTATTACTAAATCATCAAATTTTGATGCTTCAAATTTAGGTACTAAAATAGATTTCCATCCTAATGTCATAGGTCCATGCATAGCCAAGACTAAACCAAAAGCTACAAAAGGTACAATTATATTTAAGAAACTATCGCCTCTTTGCATCTCTACTGGACAATTTTTTATTTCAGTCATTGAGGCATTAAAATTGTCGTTTGACAAAAGGACTGCTTTTGGTAATCCTGTGGTCCCGCCTGTGTGAACAATAGCGGCTGGATAATCTTTTGTATATGGTCGATCTTTTATCTTTTCATTTTTACCAAGTTTTATAAAATCTTTCCATTTTATAAATGGCATTTGACTTGAAACATCTATTTTCTTTGTTTTATCTGAAATACTATCTACTTTATCCTGTAATAATTTAATTTGTTTTATGCCAAGTGGCAATGAATCATTAGCGCTAAAAACAACTACATCTTCAACACTAGTATCATTTAAAGCTTTTACAACATTTGGGGTACATACATCTAAAGTAACTAAACATTTTGAATCAACTTCTTTTAAATATCGATTAATACCAGCTGGTTTTGTTCTAGGATCAATCACGTTTGGAATAGCTCCTAATCTATTTAACGCGTAAAAAGAATAAACTAGTTCTGGTGTAGAAACTCCTAAAATAGTAACGATGTCGCCTTCTTTTATATTTAAAGCTTGATATGCTTTTGCGGTTTCTTCTATTGCTTTAAATAACTCTTTATATGTTATCTTTCTGCCAAAATAATCCATTGTGACTTCATTTTGATGATTTTTATTAGCTGAATATAAAGCTTCATAACAAGTCATTTCAGGGACTTTGGCGTTTATTTGCTCTTCAGTATAGTGTTTTAGCCAAGGTCTATCAATAGAGGCAAACCCCGATAATTCTTTACTCCTTTTTCTATCAATTTTACCATTTGCCACCTTTTTATCCTTCACTTGTAAATTAGTCATTTAATTTAACCTCCTGAAAATTTTTTTACTACATTTTTATTATAACACCAATAATCCTTTTTTTTAAGGTTTCACTGAAAAATCACATTTTCACTAAAAAATCACGGGTTATGCTTGCATGTTTCCAGCACACGATATTGACAAATCTACCAATCAATATATCGCAATATAGTAAATTAGGCCCTTCTATTCTTGTTATATCACCACCATTTAAACTTTCATCAGCAGTATAACTTTTTATAGCGTTTTTATCAGTTTCCGAACAAAATTTAATTTCATAATCTTCAATTATCTTTTCATCTTTTATTTTAGTTATCAATCCTTTATTTAAATATTTCATATATTTATTAATTCGAACAAAGGACAAAATAAATTTTGCCTAGCTTACCTCACGGTAAGCTTTTTCTACTTCTTAGGAATGTAAATTCCTCCATAGACCAATATCGGATAGTCGCTACCCTAATAACTTTTTTTCTTTTGCAAAATTTATGCCTTCTTACGCTTCTTTTATTATTTGCATATGCTTTTTTAATCCTTCAAACATGATATTTATACTGGCATTTAAATCTCTATCGTGATGATTATGACATTTTGGACATTCCCACGCTCTTATTCTTAAATCTTTTAT
>CALVJP010000048.1 GCA_944332215.1 uncultured Bacilli bacterium | reverse complement strand
TGAGTGATAATCAAATAAGTGAATACGATGTGGCTTTTACTTACCCAAATCTATCAAGTACAGCCAAATACTATTTTGGAACAAGCTATACATATGATAAAGATAGTAATACTTTTAAATTAGATGGCGATTTAGTAGCCGAGACATTAAGTGAGTATAATACTAATCACAATGCTGATAAATTATATACCTGTTTTTCCATCTCGAGCACAGGAACATGTCAAAGATTAGTTCATGTTCAAAAATATGTAAGTCCAACCTCAATGAGTGTTACAGCTGTCGAATATTCGAGTACTTCATATGAAAAAGCCCATGCTAATGAAAGCGATAGTACGATCAAAACATACTTAGATAGTTGGTATGCGAGTAACTTAAATAGTTATAATGAAAAGATTTCAAAAGAAGCAATATTCTGTAATGACCGAACAATATCAAGTACAAGTACTACAACTTATAAAAATACAGGTTATGGAGTAACACCATCTATATATGGTTATGAAAGATTTTATGAATGGGATGGAGAAGCTAAGGGACCAAGATTAACCTGTCCACAAGCTAATGATAAGTTTAGTGTATCAAGCGCAACTGGAAATGGGGCTTTAACATATCCAATCGGCTTAATCACGGCTGATGAAGTAAATATGGCTGGCGGGAAAACAAGTGCTCAAAATACTTTATATTACTTATATTCAGGTACTACATATTGGACCTTATCGCCGTCCAACTTCCACAACTATTCTATCGCTAACGAGTTTGACGTCACTGGCACCGGCGAGCTTACGCGCAGCACTGTGAAATATGGCTACGGCGTCCGCCCTGTCATAAACCTAGACCCAACAAAATTAACCTTTACAGGAATTGGGACCAAAGAGGATCCATACGTGATAGAATAGGAGGAAAAAATGGAAATAAGCAAAAATAAAAAGATATTAATTATTATTGGGGTTATTATAATCATTATAGCCATTATACTTATATTATTATGCTTACCCAAAACTACAAATGAAGTGGCTAAAAAAGGAACAATAAAGCATGAAGTTGTGGATAAACTATATCAAGAATTAGAAAAAGAAGATGATACAAAAGAATATATTTCCAAGTTATATGGATATAGTTATGATGATAAGGGAAACCTCATCATGCAAGTAAAAGAAGGGTACATTGAAAATAACAAAGTATATGATTTAGAAGGCCAAGAATTAGGTGATTATCAAGCAGAAGAAATTAATAACATTTTAGAAAAAGGCACCTTAAAAACCTATAATTACACTAAAGAAAATAATAATTATGTTTTACAAAAATAATATTTATGATTAACAAAGAAATGGCTTAATTCTGTTATATTATTTAAAACTTTGAAAAATACTTCAACTTTAAAAACAAATTACCTTAATCATTTGATTACTATATAATATAATTGTATAATCTTGATGTTTTTCGATAAAATGGCTACAAATCAGGGCAAAAAAATGCACTAAAACTGTAAAAAAGCTTGAAAATATATTGATTTTTCTTTATAAAAATGGTATCCTGATAATGTAAGCAAAGATAGCTTAACAATAATATAGGAGGTATAACGTTATGACAAAACAAATGTTAGTTAATTACATTGCAGAAGAAACAGGAATGACAAAAGCTGATGCAACTAGAGCATTAGATGCTATGATGAACGGAATTGTAAAAGGTTTAAAAGAAGATGGTAAAGTTACCTTAACTGGATTCTGCACTTTTGCGGCTCAAGAAAAAGCTGCTAGAAAGGGTCGTAATCCAAGAACTGGTGAAGAAGTTACGATTCCTGCAAGAACTGCTGTTTCTATCAAAGCCGGTGCAAAATTAAAAGATGCATTAAACTAAGGGCTTTTCTAGCCTTTTTTTCTTGCTTGAATGGAGGTGAGGCTGCTTGTATAATGCCGCGATTAAAGTCTTAGAAAAAATCACAAGCTTTGGCTATCAGGCTTATATTATCGGTGGCTACCCACGAGATTTATATCTAAAAAGAAGTTCCGTGGATATTGATATATGCACGGATGCAACCCCGATGGAAATTATGAATATTTTTCACGAAGTTATAACATCAAGCTCCGAATATGGCTCCGTAGTTATTTCCTTTGAAAAAATTAGATTTGAAATTACGACTTTTAGACGTGAAAGTAAATATATTAATTATCGTAAGCCCGAAAAAATAGAATATATAGATAGTTTAGAAGAAGATTTAAAAAGACGTGATTTTACGATCAATACTTTATGTATTGATAAAAATGGCCAAGAAATTGATTTATTGAATGCCAAAAGTGATTTAGATAATAAAATTATTAGAATGGTAGGAAATCCAAAAATCAGACTAAAAGAAGATGCCCTTAGAATTTTAAGAGCCATTCGTTTCGCCACCATTTTAAATTTTGAATTAGAGCCAGTTTTAAAAGCCTATATCAAAAAATATGGAGCTTTAGTGCGCAAATTATCCAAAGATCGCCAAAGAGAAGAATTAGATATTATTTTTTCAAGCCCAAATAAAGAATATGGCATTAAGCTATTGTGTGAATTACGTTTGGCTGACCATTTAGAGATTCCAAAATTAAAACAGGCCAAAATTACCCCATCTATGATTGGTACTTGGGCTCAATTAGACGTTCTGCACAAATTTAATTTCAATGTAGGGGAACGTGAAACCATTAGACAAATCTTAGAATTGCATGATAAAGATTTGTTAGATACAAAAGTTTTATATAAATATGGCCTTTACGCTTGTACCCTA
Source organism: uncultured Bacilli bacterium (assembly GCA_944332215.1). Lineage (GTDB taxonomy): Bacteria > Bacillota_I > Bacilli_A > RF39 > UBA660 > Coprosoma. The sequence goes on along the minus strand of CALVJP010000048.1, from coordinate 21,335 downwards.
GCAGCCGAATTAAAAAACGTAAGCAAAAAAGAACTAAACGAAGTATATGTTAAAATGCCGATTCATAGTAAACTAGATATTCAAATAACCCCAGTAGAAATTTGCGAGGTATTAGAAAAAGAGCCTGGAAGCTTTTTAAAAGAATTAATCAATGATTTAGAAGACAAATTATTAACTGGAGCTTTGAAAAATACGAAAGAAAGTTTAATTAAATATATTACTAAGGTTTATAAATAAAACATACCCTTTAATAGGGTGTTTTTTTATGAAAAAGGTTTTAATATTACTGTTAATTATGCTTGTCACCTTTATAAATATTGATATAAAAGCCTTTATGGCCAAAAAAATTGATTTAAAAATCAAAGATAACGAAACAAGTATTGTATTTTTAAGATTACCCAATAGTAAGTCATTATTAATTAATGATGAAGATAGTAGCAATTTATTTATTTTAGATTATAAAAATAGTAAAGGCCTTAATGAAGCCTTAAAAATATTTGACAGTGAACCAAGCATTTATTACTTAAAAAAATCAGTAGATAGGAAAATCGACAATATTTACATTTATAAACAAAAAGATATGCTGAAATTTCGGATAAATAATTACACTTTATGTATTTATGATCGCACCAATCAGCAAGTTAATAATTGCGATTTTATTTATTTAATGGAATTGAAGCGAGAATTTGAAGTTAACGAAAATGTCCTTGGCATATTTTATGATGATGCTATTGCTAAAAAATGGCTTAAGAATGTCCAAGAATCTTGGATTGATAATAATATTGTGAGTACCGATAGTTTTACTATTTTGAAGTTAAATGAAGAAGCCTATAATATCGTCATTGTACCGTCGACAAAAGCTTAAAATTAGTTTATAATAACTATTAGGTGGTTTGATGACAGGAAAAATTATTGAAATGTTAAAAGCAGGTACACTAACCTTGCCCAGATTATTACTCACTAATTATAAACAGTTAAAAATAACCGATCAAGAGTTAATTATTTTGATTTATTTAATTAACGATAACGAATTTGATCCAGAAAAAATCGCGGAGGATTTACAATTAAAAGTTAAAGATGTTTTGACGCTTATAAATGAACTTAACAATAAAGATATTTTATCCCTTAAAAATATAACTAATAACAATATTTGTGAAGAATACGTCTGTTTGGATGAACTTTATAATAAATTAGCATTATTATTAAGTGCAGATAAAAAAGAGGTAGCAGATACTAATATTTTTGATTTGTTCGAAAAAGAATTTGGACGAACTTTAAGTTCAATGGAATACGAAATTATTGGGGCTTGGCTGGAAGCCAATTTTACCGAAGAATTAATTACTCTAGCTTTAAAAGAAGCTATTTATAATGGAGTTACTAATCTGCGTTATATCGATAAAATTTTATATGAGTGGCAGAAAAAAGGAATTAAAACAAAAGAAGATGTAACCAAACAGCGGGAAAAATTTACTAAAAAAGAAAAAAAGGAGGAAATCTTTGACTATGACTGGCTCAATGAATAAAATTGAAGCTTATCTCGATGAATTATTTCCTAACCCCCGCTGTGAATTAAATTATAATAAAGATTATGAATTATTATTAGCCACCATGTTAAGCGCGCAAACAACCGATAAGCGAGTTAATATGGTCACCAAAGTTTTATTTGATCGTTATCCCGATTTACAGAGCTTAAGTGAAGCCAAATTAGAAGATGTTATCAAAATTATTAGACCGATTGGCACCTTTAATAAAAAAGCTGCTAATACCATTATCATTGCTAAAAGATTACTTGAAGAATGTAATGGAATTGTCCCTAATGATCGGGCTTATTTAGAAAGTTTGCCCGGCGTTGGTCGCAAGACAACCAATGTGGTTTTGTCCAACTTATTTAATGGCCCTTATATTGCTGTGGATACGCATGTGTCTCGAGTAAGTATTAGACTGGGTTTAGCCAAAGCTAGTGATGATCCTTATACGATTGAAAAAAAATTGATGAAAAAATTTGATAAACAAATATTATGCCGTATTCATCATCAACTAGTTTTATTTGGGCGCTACCACTGTATGGCCCGAAATCCCCAATGTGAAGAATGTAAGCTAAAGGATATGTGTAAATATTATAAGGGGGTTAAATAATGTGTGAAAAGTCTTGTGGAGCTATTATTTATCGCTACCATAATAAGGAATTAGAATTTTTATTATTACAGCAATTAGCGGGCCATTGGTCATTCCCCAAAGGACATGTCGAAAATCAAGAAACAGAAACTGAAACAGCAGTACGTGAAATTAAAGAAGAAACGGGGCTTGATGTACAATTGGATACTCGCTTTCGAGAAGTTATTACATATCCAGTCAGAGGCGGTCACATTAAAGATGTTGTTTATTTTGTTGGAAAAGTCATTGGTGGTCATGAGCAAGCACAGGTAGGAGAAGTACAAAAACTGGCCTGGCTATCCTCAAAAGAAGCTCTCGAAAAAATTACTTTTGCGAATACCAAATGGGTGTTTGAGCAGGCAGTAAAATATTTAGAAAGCATTTAAGATGCTTTTTTTTGCACCAAAAAGAAACCATATTGGTTTCTTAACTAACGATAACAGTTCTAGTTAGCGTATCGACAGTAGTGCCTTCATAAGTTACTTTATAAGTAATCGTATAAGTGCCAGCTGTTGGCCCGATCGCTGAAATGGATGATGGCACACTACCATTTTCTGTAACGGTAGTCGTTATTTTTACATTTTCATCATCAGTAATATCTTCCCCGTCCAAGGTTACTTTCACAGGAGGATTTTCATCGGTATAAGTTTCACCAAGAGTGACGTTTACAGTTGATTTGCCATTTAATGAAACTTTGACATCACTAGCGGAACTACCTTGATAATCAACTTTAATTTCCGTACCACTACTTTCGGCTCCACCAAAGTTAGAATAACTAGCTTTAATGACATAAGTTGGGGAGGCCGTACTTGGTAAAGTAAAGGTAACTTCTGTATTACTAACAGTGGTTATTTTAGTAAGTTTATCCCCATTTTTGAGATAAATGTTATATACAAGATTACCTAAGACACTATTGTTATAATTCATAACATAATTTAGATAAGTTGTTTGGTCACTAGAAATAGCAAATGCCTTATTGACAATTGGACTCCAGTAGTTACGGTTTAGACCATCTGGGGTGCCAATACCTTTCCAACTAAGCGTGACTTTGCGCCCATTAACCGTAGCCTTAGTATTAGTGACATTACCTAAGGTGTTAAAACGATTAGAAACCTCTGTTGGTTTGCCATCTTCTTTAAATAACTCAGTAGTTTTCGCACTGTCTGGAGTATTGGCACTTGGAAGCATTGGAGCTCCGCAGTTTTTTTCAACCGTAACTTCAACAACATTATCCGGTTTAGTGAATTTAGTACTTGATTTAAAGAAATGTTTAGCTACGGCTTGGAATAGTTTAGAGTTTTGACTAGAGCCGAAGCGATTATATCCTTTCGATATATCGGAGTATCCATACCAAACGGCAATAGAATAATCAGCATTATAACCAGCAACCCATAAGTCATTAACAGCATTACTTGGTAACTTGCGGGCTTCCATTGTTTTTTCATCAAAGTTAGTTGTTCCAGTTTTGGCCGCATATTCAGCTCCGTTAATATTGCTGTAATTACCTAAAGCTGATTTACCCGTATCAATAAGCATATCAGTTATCATATAAGCGGTATCTTTTCCCATTGCTTTTTCTTTAGCACTTTCATTAGTAATAGTTTTGTTATTTTGATCAAAAATGATTTTAGTGTAAGTATATGGCTCATTATAAGTACCATTATTACCGAAAGCGGCATAAGCAGCAGCAACGGTAAGTGGGGATTCCCCAGTGTAACCACCGATGGCATGCGCTTCGTGGAGTTTGCCATTGGAAGCCACTTCAGGACTTAAACCTAATTTGGTCACAAATGTTTTAATATCAGCATTTTTGACACTTTGGAAAGTTTTTAAAGCGGGAATATTTCGTGAATCAATTAAAGCCTGGCGAATAGTCATAATACCTTTATATTTACCATCCCAGTTATTGATCTCAGTGCCATCACTATAACTATATTTGGCATCAATAATTGGATGATAAGTATTCCAGTCCAAATATTCAATTGCTGGGCCATAATCGTATAATGGTTTAGCTGTTGAGCCGATTTGTTTTTTTACCATAGTGGCATTGTTAAATGATTTAGCATCCTTAGTATTTCGTCCGGCTCCAATCGCAACTACGGCTCCAGTTTTGGTATCTAAAACAGCAATACCAGCATCAACTTTGTCATTTTCCCATTTATAAGTTTCTCCATTCATAATTTTGGTAACTTCATCTTGTTTATCACGGTCCATAGTTGTATATATTTTCATTGAGTATGAATATGGATCATAGCCAGTACGTTCTTTAACTTCAACAGCAACGGTATCGATAAAGCCTTGATAAGCGGCATAACTTGTGTGAGCCGAATTACCTTTAATGACAATTTTATCTACAGTCATAGCTTTAGCAATTTGATATTCATCATCAGTAATATAACCATGACGTTTCATAAGTTTAAGCACGACTTGACGCCTTTCTTCTGTTTTATCAGGGTTAATATTAGGATCATAAGTAACTGGAGATTGGAACATTCCGGCTAACATAGCTGCTTCTGCGAGGTTTAAATCTTTAGCTGATTTATTGAAATAAGTTTTAGAAGCTTGTTCTACGCCATAAGCTCCACTTCCTAAATAATAGGAATTGACGTAAAATTCTAAGATTTCTTCTTTGCTATAATTTTTTTCAATTTGGAAAATTGACATATAAATATCGGTAAATTTACGTTTAATTCCGGCAAAGCCACTAGAAGCAGTTGAAGTGAATTGGTTTTTAGAAACTTGCATAGTCAAAGTAGAAGCTCCACCAGCATTTTGACCTAAAAGCTGACCGACAGAAGCTTTTAAAAAACGGGGTAAATCAAAACCGTTATGCTGGAAGAAACGAGAATCTTCTGTAGCGACGATGGAATTGATTAATTCTTCCGACATTTCATCATATTTAATTTTTTGACGCATTTCACTACCAACTTGAGCAAATTGTTTACCATCAGCATCGTAGAAAGTACTGGCTTCTTTGGTATAAAGACGTTCAGGATCGAATTTACCAGCACTGATGGCGATATAGCTAAAGAAAGCAATACCAGCAATTACAAAAACAATAAACATGATTAAAAGAATTAAAAGAATAATTTTGCCTTTTTTCTTTTTATTAGGGGTTTTAACTTTCTTTGATTTAACTTTGAGTTTTTTGGCCATATTATCACTACTTTCTATGGAATTTTTACTTTCAATAATTGAGCTTCGAATTTTATTTTCAGGCTTTTTTTGACTTTGTAAATAAGGAATAATCCAAATAAGGTTTAAAATGATAAAAATCATTAAACATAAGAGAAAATTTAGAAAAAAAGGTCCAATAATTAAAAAAAGGAAACTTAAAACTAAAACGCCAAGATTATATGGCTTTTTTCTCATGAATTTAATGATGTTTCTAATTTTCTTTTCCATTAACTGCCTCCATTAAAAATAAAGCTGATTAATAATTTTAATATAGTCAACGCGCGGGTTGTATTTATCTTTAAGTATATAACCATTTTCTTTAAAATATGCAATGGGAATTGATTGGCGTTTATTATGCTCTAAAAAACTGATTAATTGCGGAGTTGTTAGTAAATACGTTTCATTTAAAAGAGAAAATCTAACGATGATAAAACTAATACCACCATGTTCTTCTATTTTTTTTAAGTGTTTTATTTGATGGGGATGAATGTTACTTAAAGGAAAAGATGTTTTATGTTTAGTCTCTTTTGCTTCAAAGTCAATATATTTTCCTTTATAGATGCCATTATAGTCCGTAGTTGAAGGTGTTTTAAAGTAACCTTCCCGAATTATCCCATTGGTACCAGGCGGATAATCGACTTTAGCAATGGTAATGGGTGTTGGTTTTTTGTAGATAACAGCAATATTATTAACCAGATAATAATCATTGCTTTGCCCAATATCATTTTCTAAAGTCATTCCCCGGTTGGCATGGATGGAATGGTTACTATATGTTTTTTTTGCCCCGCATGGATATTTCATATTTTTAACACCACCTTAATTATACTATAAATATATATTTTTGGCTATATAATTTTTAAAATTGCCCAAGTTCTAATTTTAGCTAGTATTGTCGAATATAATGTTTTAAAAATCATTTTATGATAGGCTAAGGTTGGTGATAGAATGGACATAAATAAAATAAATGCCATTTTCGAGGAAATGCAGGAACAAATTAAGGATTTAAAAAGGACTACTTATAAATTTAGGTAGTTCTTTTTGTTTATTAATCATCAGTTAAATTTTGTTTCATGAGGCTTTTGATTTCCGCATATAGATGAGCATTAGCTTCTTCTAAAGTCATGTTTTCCACTTTAAAAGGTTGGCCAAACCTAGCTGTTAAGTTTTTGCTGCGAAATTTATAATCCCCAGTTAGGCCCATCGGGACAATAGTAGCCTTAGTTTTTTGAGCCATTGAAACAGCTCCAAATTTAAAGGGCAGTAAGAAAGCATCCGTTTTATTGCGGGTGCCTTCTGGGAAAATGCCTAAGGCTCCGCCCTCATTTAAAACCTTTAAAGCTTGGTTAACTGCTTGCTTATCATGAATTTGCCGGTTAACCGGTATACAACCAACAGAATGGAAAAACCAAGCCATTTTGCCGTCAAAATATTCTTTTTTGGCCATATAACGAATAATTCGTTTCGTGGAAATGATGGCCAAACACTGATCGAATAAATGGATATGATTACAAGCTATAATAATAGGCCCTTTTTTCGGAATAAGTTCTTGCCCGATAATTTTGGGATGATACCACCATTTAAAAATAGGCGTTAAAATAGTTTTAAAGAAACGATAACACATATATTTTTTAGTCATTTTGTTTGTGTTCTCGCTTTTTAGCTTCCTCATCCATGAGCTTTTTGAAATCCACTTTACCGATTAAAGTTTTTGGTAAAGATTTACGAAATTCAAATTCTTTGGGTACAGAATGCTGGGAAAGATGTTTTTGACAAAATTTTTTAATACTATTTTTAACATTAAGGCCAAGGTAATCATTTTTAAGAACAATAAAAGCTTTTGGGACTTCCACCTTATAAGGATGGGGAATCCCAATTACCGTGCATGAAAGCACCGCAGGATGTTGTTCGATGATGTTTTCAATGTAACTAGGATAAACATTATAACCACTAGAAATAATCATTCTTTTTAGTCTTTGTTTATAAAAGAAAACTCCATCTTCATCCATATAACCAATATCGCCAGTGTGTAGCCAAACATAGCCGTCATCATGAATTTGTAAAACTTCATTAGTTTCCACTTCATTATCGAGATAACCGAGCATAACCGTTGGACCTGTAACACATATTTCGCCATCTTCATAAGGTTTTAATTCTTGATGAGTATTTGGCTTAACAATTTTAAAATAATTGCCAGGAAAGGGAATGCCAATACTGCCTTCTTTATTGGCGGCATCGAAAGCTAAAGCCGTGGCAGCTAAAGATTCTGTCATCCCATAGCCTTGAGAAATATTTACATTACATCCGTGTTTGTGCAAATAGTCATTAATTTTTTGATTTAAATTTGGCGATAAACAGTCCCCGCCAGAAATGACGTATTGGACATTAGCTAGATTGAGATTAGGAACATTGTGACAATTAGTTAAGGCTTCGAATAAAGTTGGAACCCCAAAAATAAGGTTAGGATTAGTTTTAGCTAAAAGTTTGTCAAATTTTTGAGCCTTAAATTGTGGCACTAAAATAACTTTGGCCCCAACACAAAGAGGAGTATGCGTACAGACACCTAAACCAAAACCGTGAAATAATGGTAAAATAGTTAAAACAGAATCTCCAGGTTTGACTTTAGTAAAGATGATTTTAGCTTGTTCGACTAAAGCTGCAAAATTACCATTACTTAAGACAATTCCTTTAGGATTACCCGTGGTGCCTCCACTATGTAAAAGCACGGCTGGAGTATCTTTATGTCCTTTAACAGGTATAGTGTCGTTTACCCCTATTCCTTGGCGATAAAACCTTTTCCAAGCGATGTAGCGCTCATCATCCCGTTTTGGTTTTGATACTTTATATCCTTGGGTTATTTGATAACCAAGACTTAAAGCCAAAGGCATAGAATCTTTGGCTGAGACTACAATGGCTTTCTCGACGTTGGTCTCATCTATAATATTATTAATTTTTTCATAGCAAATATCCATCATTACTAATAATTTAGTATGGTTATTAATTAGATAGTTTTTAATTTCAGCTTCGCCAGATAAAGGATGAATCATGTTAGCAATTACCCCAAGTTTATTTAAAGCATAAAAGGCAATAACGGCTTCAGGCTATTAGCCATACAAATAGTGACAACATCGCTTTTTTTAAGACCATATTGTTTAAAAGCCGCGGCGCAAATATCAACTTGCTTTAATAAAGTGGTAAATGAAGTTTGTTTGCCAAAATATTCAAGGGCTGTTAACTGTGAATATTTCGTGCAAGCTTCTTTTAAATATTCATAAATAGTTTTATCAGTTAATTCGATTGTTTCTTCTCCACGTTTATAGTATTTATGCCATGGAGCATTGGGTTTTTTTAAACGTTTGATTTTATTAATGATTTCCATAATGACCTTCTTTCTTGAGCATATTAATAATTTTAGTTTCCAAAACTTGCTTGGCTTCACTAAGATTTTCTTTGATATAGTAAGGTTTACCAAAAGTGAGGGTAACGCTTGGTCCAAAAATTTTATATTTGCCTTTAATAGTAAAGGGAATAAGTGGACTATTAGTTGCTTGAGCCATTTTCACGGCCCCATATTTAAAGGGCATAATAATATCATCAGTGCGATTAATCGTGCCTTCTGGGAAAATTCCAATAATTTGATCATTTTGTAAGCTTTTAATCGCATTTTCAAGAGCTCCGTGATCTTTTTGACGTCGATTAACAGGAATAATGCCCATATGTTTAAAAATAAATTGACATTTTCCATTAATCAGTTCATCTTTGGCTAAAAAATGAATAGATCTTTTAGTTGCACTTAAAAGTAAAATTGGGTCTAAAATATTGGTATGGTTTCCCGCTAAAACGGCTTTCGTATTATTGGGAATATTTTTTTTTCCTATAATTTTAGGATGAAAAAGAAGTTTAAATAAAAAGGTTAACAAAGGTCTTATTATTTTATATAGTTTGTCATCAATCATAATTTCACCTATTATAAGTATACTCTAAAAAAGGTTTATAGCAATTTATAAATCATGATTTAAGTGATTTTACCAATTATTTTTAAAATATAGGTTTTTAAAGAAAAAATCTTGTTTATTTGCTTTTGAAATTTTTAAAACAAAATCTGAATTATAGAAGATTGACAAAAGGGCTTTTTTCCACTAAAATAATATATAATGAAAGAGGGGATATTCATGTATCAAGAAAGAATTATGTTATCACCAAAAGAAATTTTGGAAAAAGAGTTTAAAATTGATACGCGTGGTTATAGGCCGCAAGAAGTTGACAAATTTTTAGATACCGTGATTACGGATTATGAAGAAATGTTTGCCATGATGCGTGAATACGAACGCGATAAAAAGGATTTAATCGATGAGAATATTCGCTTGAAACAAGAAATTCGCAGTTTGAGAACAAAATTAGAAGTAGTCAGAGATTCTAGTAGCCCAGAAATAAATAATGCCGATTTATTACGTCGTCTTTCAAATTTAGAGAAGATTATTTATGGCGATAAATAATATTTTGACAAACGCTGCATTCATTGTAATGTAGAGGAAAGTCCATACTTGCACGTCCTGAGATGGACGTAGTGATTGTGCTTAGGGAAACAATAACCTAAGGTAGCCTCAAAGCTAACGACGTCTAATGGCCTAAGTTTTAAAAATATGGCCTAAGACATAAAGTGCCGCAGTGACGAAGCCTTTCGAAAGAAAGGAGTGAAACGTGGTAAACTCCGCAAGCAAGCAACCCAAATTATGGTAGGGGAACCTAATAGGAAAGAACCAATGAATTTCCTATGGGACTAGCTTTAGCTAGTAGATAGATGTTTGTCACCTAGTAATAGGTACAGAATATGGCTTATAAAATATTATTTTTTTGTCTATTTTAAGGAAAGGAAGAATATGAAAGAAATAGGTGAACAGTTAAAAGCAGCACGTGAAAGTATTGGCGTATCGATTGAAGAAGTGGCTGAAGATTTAAAAATTAGACCATCCCAGATTGAAAATATTGAGGCGGGTAATTCTGAAGCATTTGATGATATATTTTATTTAAAATACTTTATTCGTGATTATGCAAAATATTTAGGCCTTAATAAAGAAGAGCTGGTTGATGAGTTTAACGAATATTTATTTGATTATACTTCCAAACTTTCTTTAGATGATATAAAAAATGCCAAAAAAGAAAAAAAACCAGTAAAAACGATCAAATCACCATATACGATTGATCGAAGAAGTAAGGCTTCTTTTATTCCATTTCTAGTGTATGCTTTAATTATTGTGCTCATTATTGTCATCATTTATTTTGTAATCACGCTTAATAGTCACGATGATGATTTTACTGAGGGAACAATTATTACAGAAAACAAATAGGAGGATTTATGAATACACCGAATAAACTAACGATGTTTAGAATTTTTTTAACCATTATCATTGTTGCTATTTTATTATTTCCATTTTCGGCTATGGGAATCGATATTCCCAAATTGTTTGTTAATGAATCGATTGTTATCGATATTAGATACTTAATTGCAGGCCTTTTATTTATTATAGCTTCTTTAACTGATTTTATCGACGGCTATTTGGCCCGTAAATATAATTTAATTACCGATTTTGGTAAAATGATGGATGCCATTGCTGATAAGATTTTAGTCAATGCCATTTTAATTATCTTATGTGCCCAAGGCTTTATCCATCCGATTATTACGGTGGTAATTATTTTAAGAGATACTTTTGTCGATTCTGTACGCATGGTAGCTAGTAGTAAAGGCAAAGTGATCCCGGCGGGTAAACTTGGAAAAGTGAAAACCGCATCCATGATGATTGGCTTAGCTTTAACTTTATTTTACAATATGCCATTTGAATTATGGAATTTACGCATTGCAGATTTCTTACTGATTTTAGCAACCGTTCTTTCGGTCATTTCAGGAATCCAATATTATGTGGCCAATAAAGAATATTTTTCAGCAAAGGAATAAAATCCTTTGTTTTTTAAAATAATTATTTGAACAAATGTTCGCAAAAGTATTGACATTGCTTTTTTTATATTATAAAATGTGAATGTAGGAGTTATAAGGAGGATATAAAATGGCAAAAACTACAAATGACGGAGACCAAAATTTAAAACAGGTCTTATCAGATATAGAAAAACAATTTGGAAAAGGCTCGATTATGCGCTTAGGCGACAATGAAAGACGGGAAATTGATGTTATTCCATCAGGCAGTATTGCTTTAGATGTCGCTTTAGGCATTGGGGGTTACCCTAAAGGGCGGATAATTGAAATATATGGCCCAGAATCAAGTGGAAAAACCACGTTTGCTTTACATGCCATTGCTGAGGCTCAAAAACTAGGGGGAAAAGTTGCTTTCATTGATGCAGAAAACTCTTTAGATCCGCAATATGCAGAACGTCTTGGCGTCGATATTAATGATTTACTTTTATCTCAGCCGGATAATGGTGAACAGGCGTTAGAGATTGCCGAGGCTTTAGTTCGTAGTGGTGCGATTAGTGTCATCGTTATTGATTCCGTTGCCGCTTTAGTGCCACAAGCAGAAATTGAAGGAGAAATGGGGGACTCACATGTGGGTTTACAAGCTCGTTTGATGAGCCAGGCTCTGCGCAAATTAGCCGGAATTATTAATAAAACTGGAACAGTCGCGATTTTTATCAACCAATTACGCGAAAAAGTAGGCGTAATGTTTGGCAATCCCGAAGTCACCCCGGGCGGGCGTGCTTTAAAATTTTATTCATCTATTAGATTAGATATTCGCCGTAGTGAGCAGATTAAATTAGGCACAGATATTATTGGTAATAAGACCAATATCAAAGTTGTTAAAAATAAGATGGCTCCACCGTTTAAAACTTGCTCAGTCGATATTATGTATGGAAATGGAATCTCCATGGAAGGTGAATTAATCGACCTAGGATCCGAAGCCAACATTTTAGAAAAATCAGGGGCTTGGTATGCCTATAATGGCGAAAAGATTGGCCAAGGCAAAGAAAACGTTAAAGAATATTTAAAAGCCAACCCCAAAATTCGTGATGAAATTTTGAAAAAAGTTCGTGATTATTATAATATCAGTGGTAATAGTAAGAAAACTGCTGAAAAATAAGCAAAAACAATCAGTTAATGGTTGTTTTTTGCTACTTAAATTAAGTTAGCCCAATTTATTTTACTTGACTTATCAAAAAATCCCCGATACAATATAATTAGGTAAGAAATTACCTAGTATATAACTATGGAGGTAATAATATGTCAGATAATATTTTCTCCATTTTGCTAGTAGTGATTGGACTTTTTGTGGGTATTATTGTTATGATAATACTAAATTATATCAAAGGTTTTGCTGTTTCAAAAAGGGCGGCTAAAGCTATCGAGGATGCTAAAAAAGAAGCAGATAAATTAAAAAGAGATAGTATTTTAGAAGCTAAAGAGGAATCTCATAGATTAAAAGTTGAATTTGAAAAAGAAGTCAGAGAAAAAAAACAAGAAGTAAAGGAAGCGGAAAATCGATTACTGACTCGTGAACAAAGTATGGACCGCCGGGATGAAACTTTACAAAATCGTGAGAAAATGCTGGAAGAAAAAGAAAACAATTTAATTGAAAAACAAAAAGATATTCAAAGTAGGCAAGTGGAGCTAGAAGAAGCAAAAGATGAACAAATTAGGCAATTAGAAAAAATTGCTGGATATTCCAAAAAAGAAGCGCGCTCAGAAATTATGAAAATGGTTGAAGAGATGATGGACTTAGAAATCGCTTCTTATATTAAAGATCGTGAGGCGGAAGCTAAGTTAGATGCTGATAAAAAAGCCAAATCCATGTTGGTTTCGTCAATGCAAAAATATGCGGCCGATGTAGCTAATGAACAGACCGTGACCGTTATCGATTTACCAAATGATGAAATGAAAGGGCGGATTATTGGTCGTGAGGGTCGTAATATTAGAACAATTGAAGCCGTGACGGGTGTTGATTTAATTATTGACGATACCCCCGAAGCTATTGTTATTTCTAGTTTTGATCCATATCGCCGAGAAATTGCTAGAATTACTTTAGAAACTTTAATCAAAGATGGCCGGATTCACCCAGGACGTATTGAAGAAGTTTATGATAAAACAGCTAAAGATATGCAAAATAAATTGCTAGAATTTGGCAATAACGCTTTATTTGAATTAGGCATTACCAAAATGGAGCCGGAGTTGATTGAATTACTTGGTAAATTACATTTTAGAACCAGTTATGGTCAAAATGCTTTACAACATTCACTGGAAGTAGCGAATTTAACTGGTCTTTTAGCTGGTGAATTAGGGGAAAATCCTAGTTTGGCCAAAAGAGCGGGATTATTACATGATATTGGTAAAGCCATTGATCATGAGGTTGAAGGCAGTCATGTAGAAATTGGCGTTAAAATAGCAACTAAATATGGCGAAAGCCCCGAAGTTATTAATGCCATTGCTTCACACCATGGTGACGAAGAAGCAACGAGCATTATTTCGGTGCTAGTAGCGATTGCCGATGCTTTATCGGCTTCAAGACCAGGAGCCCGCAATGACTCTTTAGAAAATTATATCCAAAGACTGACAGAATTAGAAAATATTGGAAATGACGTTAAAGGCGTCGAAAAAGCTTATGCAGTTCAGGCCGGCCGAGAGCTTAGAGTTATCGTTAAACCGGAAGAAATCAATGACTTGGAAAGTTTCAAGGTAGCCCGTGAAGTTAAGGAAAAAATAGAAGAAAATTTGCAATATCCTGGAACGATTAAAGTAGTAGTTATCAGAGAAACTAGAGCGACCGAAGAAGCTAAATAGTTTCTTTTTTTTAAATTTCGGGATTTTCAATATTCGTACTTTGATTTCGATCGCTGAGGGCTACATATAAAACAATGGCGGTGGCGATTAAAGTGATGGCACTAGCATCAATTTGTAAATTGGCATTTTGCATATCACCCTGGTTATATTGTTTTTTAACTTGTTTATCTTGAATATTGATCCAAAGGAAACCAAGGGCAATAAGTAAGGCTAAAGTCCGGTTGACCACTAGGACAGCTTCTTCAGCTTCTTTAGTATATAAGGGTGGTTTATTTTGATATTTTAGTAATTCATTATACGAAAGCGTTAAAGAGACAAAGAGGGTGAGCAGAAATAAGAAGGAAAGGCCAATTTGTTTTTTGATTAAATCTGCTTCTTCTAAATCATAGTTAGTCATTTTCTCTTAATTCTTTTAATTCTAATAATTCACTAACTGTGACAAATTGATAGCCTTTTTCTTTTAAACTTTTAACAACTTCTTCAATGGCATCAGCAGCGTATTTATGATTATCATGCATCAGGACAATACTACCATCTTTGACGTTTGGTAGGACGTTTTTGAGAATTTTATCAGTGTTTTTAACTTTCCAATCAGAAGAATCAACATCCCAGAGAACAAAAATAAGATCGGTATATTGTTTTAAACGATCACTGTAACCACCATAAGTTGGGCGAAAAAGACGAGGCGTAAATCCTGTAGCTTTTTTGACTTCTGTTTGGGTTTTATTTAATTCATCTTTAAATTCTTGCTCAGATAGGCGATTTAACCATTTGTGGCTGTAAGAATGGTTGCCAATTTCATTACCTTCTTTGAGCATTCGATTTAATGTTTCATCATAAAAGTCAACTTTATTACCGATGACAAAGAAAGTACCGCAGGCATCATATTTCTTTAAAACATCAAGAATCTTTTCCGTGTATTTGCTGGGCCCATCGTCAAAAGTTAAAGCCACAATTTTATCGTCGAAACTAATATTTCTTTTTTTGAGCTGAAAATAGGTTTCATCACTTTTTGACTTATCAATATCAATTAACATTTTTAAAGAATTAAGGGGAATATCTAAATAAATCAACTCGTTTTTATCAGCTTTTAATTCAGTTGGATTAAAATAAATTGTGAGATTTTCATCATCAATGGTAAAATAATCATAGCTAACATTAGTAAGAAAATCCATATCAGCTTCTTGATATTTTTCAAGTAAAGCTTTTTTTATATCATAATCGAGCACATCGAGATCTTTAACAATATCTTCCATGGTTAAAAATTTACCGGTTTTTTTATCATAAGTGAAAGTTTTAATTTTATTAGTTTTATTGCCCGCGTTTATTTCGGTACTTAAACTAATATTGATAACACTATCATTTAATTCTTTATAAGTATAGGATATATTGAGTTCAGGTTTATGGTAATCTTGATAATTGTTTTTAAAATTAGTATAAACTTGATTAACATAAGAACTGACCGCATCATCTAAAGCACTTATATTAGTGACCGGATAGTTAATAGAAACATAATTGTCACCACTTTCAATAGTGGTTTTGATTTCTTTTTCACCGCATCCCGTAACTAAAAGACAGATTAACAATAATAATATTTTCTTGGCCATAATTTCACCTAAGTAATTATATGCTTGGTTAGGCACTTTATGACAAGCCTTATAAAAGCGAACATTTGACCTTTGGGGTTTATATTATATAGCTAAACAAACAATTTTTGTTTTTTGTTAAAAATTGATTTTTGAACAAAACTGTTTTTTTAGAAAAAAACAATTTTTGGAAAAATCAAAAATTTATTTAAAATGATGTTTTCTTGCTTTTAACCCTTAAAATACAATGGAAAAATAGTTTTTACTCACCTTGAAAGCCAAAAACGAAAATAGTAAAAAAATTAAAATGACTAAAAAATGTAAAATGGGAAAATTAGTTTTTTTTTGAAAAAAGCTTGAAAAATAAGGGGTTTAAAAAAGTGACAAAAAAAAGTTTAAAAAAAGCGAACATTTAGTCTTGACCTTTAGACAAAATGGTGCAATAATGATAGTGCAAAGTAGGAGGAAAACATATGATGGAAACAGAAGAAAAATTTGCCACTTTAAAGGTTGTAAAACGTAATGGTAAAAAGGTAGAATGGAATGGGGCCAAAATTGCCGTTGCCATAAAAAAAGGCTTTGATAGTGTTCAAGGGGAGGAAGAAGAACATAAATATACGGAAAAAGACATTAATAAGGTTTATAATGCTGTTGTAAATCGAATTGAAAGAGATTATGCGGCTGAAGATAAAATTAAAATTGAACAAATTCAAGATTTAATCGAAGAAGAATTGCAAAAAAAAGGCTATGAAGATGTATATAAATCCTTTTCAGAATATCGTGAACGTCGCAATGCTTCAAGACAATTGTTTTTCGGCGAAAAAAAACAACATAAGTTTTTGAAAGCAATTGAAAGCTTAGGTTTGAAATCAGCTTTAGAAGAAGATGCTAAAAGAGAAAATGCAAATGTCGATGGCGATACAGCCATGGGAACAATGTTACAGTATGGAAGTACGGTGTCAAAAGAATTTGCTAAAGCCTATTTAATGAAACCAAAATTTGCCGAAGCTCACGAAAACGGAGATATTCATATTCATGATATGGATTTCATGCCAATGGGGACGACTACTTGCTGTCAGATCGATTTAAAAAAATTATTTGAAGGTGGTTTTTCCACAGGACATGGTCATTTGCGCGAGCCTAAAGATATTATGAGTTATTCAGCTTTAGCGGCTATTGCCATTCAATCAAACCAAAATGATCAACATGGAGGACAAAGTATTCCCGCTTTTGATTATTATTTAGCCCCGGGCGTGTTATGCACATTTAAAAAACAATTTAAACAAGAAATATGTGATTATTTAGATTTTACGGAGTTTGGTAATTTTATCAATATGGAGCGTATTGCCAAAGATATTGATAAATTAAAATCAATCGAATTTGATCTTAAAGACTTTGATCATTATACCAAAGATTCAGAAGAAGTTAAAAGATTATTTAAGATGAGTTATGAAAAAGCTTTAGCCAAAACGGAAAGAGCTACTTATCAAGCAATGGAAGCGTTTATTCATAATTTGAATACAATGCATTCAAGAGCCGGAGCTCAAGTCCCATTTTCATCAATTAACTTTGGAACTGATACTTCACCCGAGGGACGCATGGTTGTCAGAAATTACTTATTAGCGACTGATGCTGGTTTGGGACATCATGAAACACCAATTTTTCCAATTTCAATTTTTAAAGTTAAAGAGGGTGTGAATTATAATCCGGGTGATCCAAATTATGATTTATTTAAATTATCTTGTGAAGTTTCGGCTAAAAGATTATTCCCGAATTTTTCATTTATCGATGCGCCTTTTAATGCTATAACTTATAATCCTGATGATTACCGCACAGAAGTTGGCTATATGGGTTGCCGAACGAGAGTATTAGCTGATGTTACTGACGGTAATGCGATTACTCCAGGTCGTGGTAATTTATCATTTACATCGATTAATTTACCCCGTTTAGGCCTTAAACATGGACTTGCTTTAGGAGGCGAAACGGATTTAGAAGGATTTTTTACAGAATTAGAAGAAGTAATGGATCTAGTTAAAGATCAATTACTGGAGAGATTTGAGATTCAGTGTTCAAGACATATATATAATTTTCCATTTTTACTGGGACAAGGTGTTTGGATTGACAGTGAAAAATTAAAACCAGGGGATAGATTACGAAAAGTTTTAAAACATGGAACATTGACCATTGGTTTTATTGGTCTAGCTGAATGTTTAAAAGCTTTAATTGGTAAACATCATGGTGAAAGTAAAGAAGCTCAAGAACTTGGTCTTAAAATCATCGGATTTATGCGTCAAAAGACTGATGAATATGCTGAAAAATACAATTTGAATTTTTCATTAATTGCAACTCCAGCAGAGGGCTTATCTGGCCGTTTTACAAATATTGATAAAGCTATTTATGGTAAAATTAAAGGAATCACGGATCGAGAATATTATACTAATTCTTTCCATGTGCCAGTTTATTATCATATTTCAGCCGCTCGTAAATTAGAATTAGAAGGTCCATATCACGCTTTAACTAATGGAGGCCATATCAGTTATGTTGAATTAGATGGGGATACAGCTATGAATATTGCGGCTTTTGAAAAAATTGTTCGTTTGATGCATGATAATGGTATTGGTTATGGAGCTATTAATCACCCGGTCGATAGAGATCCCGTATGTGGTTATACTGGAGTTATCGGTGATGTGTGCCCAGGCTGTGGGCGTAAAGAAGGCGAAGGAGTGCCAATTGAGAGAATTAAAAACGCGAGTTTAAATACTTGCGGTGGAAGATAGGAGGAAATAATTATGAAAGCAGAAGAAAAAAAAGTTGGTGAAGGAGTTAATTTTGAAAGGATTAGAAGAATTACTGGTTATTTGGTAGGAACAACAGATAGATTTAACAATGGGAAAAAAGCTGAAGAACGTGATCGTGTGAAACATGAAGCTCCTAAGTTAGCTGAAAAATAATGGAAATTCGTTTAGCTAGTGGTTTGCAACCGGATAGCATTGTTGATGGCGAGGGTATTAGAACGGTTATTTGGACACAGGGCTGTAGTCATAATTGCCCAGGCTGTCACAATCCGGGTACGCATGATTTTAAAGGCGGTTTTACTGTTTCAACGGCTGAAGTTATGAATGAATTAGCAGGACTCAAAGGTCAACAAGGGATTACTTTTTCGGGTGGAGACCCTTTGTTTCAACCAGAAGCTTGTTTAGAAATTGCTAAGTTTGCCCAAAAACAAGGCTTAGATGTATGGTGTTATACTGGCTTTACTTTTGAAACTTTGCTTAAAAGTGAAAAATGTGTACAGTTTCTAAAATATGTCGATGTTTTGGTTGATGGACCATTTATTATAGCCGAAAAAAGCTTAAATGTGGATTTTCGCGGATCCCGTAATCAACGAATTATAGATGTGCCCGCTTCTTTAGCTCGAAAGCAAGTTGTTTTAATTCCTAAATATGTTGGGGAAAGAGAAGTACGGGTAAACATTGTTAAACCGAAACATATTTATGTATAAGAGCTCATGCTCTTTTTTTTTAGGAAGGCTAGGCAAATTTTCATAAATGTGTTAAAACTTTAGTTTTGCAGCAAAATTAAGTTAGACATTATAAAAAAAGGGCAAAGTCCCTTTTTTGAGTGTTGTGTAATAAACGTTATTTTTAGTATTTCAAAATTTTTTTAATTTTGAGGCTAAAAAACTATAGTTTTAGGAATAATGTGGAGAATGTTTTTGTTTAGTTTTTTACGATGAAGCAGGTTAGTGTGATACTACATTAAAGTTTTTTAACTTGGTGACAAATTGGCTTGAATCTCTTACTTAAATGCTCAAATATATTATATTTTGCTGAGTAAATACATTCTATAATATAAATAAATGTGTTAAAATATATATTGAGTGGGTGATACTATGAACATTAGCGATCAGGACATGAAAAAAGAAAAGCGCTATTTGGCAACGGTAAAAAAAGTTGCTAATGATTATATTAATGCGATTGATGTTAAGGTCGAAAAAGAAAAACAGGATATTTTTGAAATAAAAAAATATATTTGGGACGAATGCAAAGCAATGAGTGAGTTAGAATATGGAAATTTATTAAACGATACTGATGCAGAAGTTAAAAGAACTAACGATCAAATTATGCAAGCATTTAGATATAAAAAAATAATTGATAATGCATATTTTGGCAGGGTAGATTTTAAAACGGATGGGGATCTTATTAATGTTTATATCGGATTACACGGATTACATAGTGATAGAAAAAATTATATCTTTGATTGGCGGGCACCTATTTCTAGTTTATTTTATGATTATACTGTGGGTAAAGCAGAATATGAAGCCTATGTAGGAAAAATAAAAGGTAATATTGAATTAAGAAGGCAATATAAAATCGAAGCGGGAAATATAAAAAGAATAATTCAAAATGATATTAATATTGATGATGAGATACTCCAAGAAGTTTTATCTTCTAATTCTTCAGATAAGATGAAAAATATTGTAACTACAATCCAAAAAGAACAAAATGTGGTAATAAGAAATACTAAAGATAAATATTTAATTGTTCAAGGTGTAGCAGGAAGTGGGAAAACATCAGTTGCATTACATAGAATTGCATATCTGTTATATAAAGAAGAAAATTTAAATTATAATAATATTCTTATCTTTTCACCGAATAGTGTTTTTAGCGAATATATTTCAGATGTGTTGCCAGAATTAGGGGAGGCAAATGTTTTAAATACTACTTTTAATGATTTAGTAAAATCTTACATCAAAAAACAAAAAAATATTGAAACATTTTCAGGTTTTCTGGAACGGAAATATGAAAGTATAAATACTGATGATTGTCTTTATACACAAAATGAATTAGATGCGTTTATAAAACAGTTTTTAAGTAAATCTATATTAAAATATGGGATAACAATAAATGGTTTTTATTTCAATCAATTTGAATTAAATGAGTTATTAACTAACAAATATAAAAAACTTCCATATTTAGATCGTATTGATAGTATTGCAGAATATATTTGTAATAGCGTTAATATTTCGGTTAAAAAAAATAAGACAAAAATTAAAAACAGATTATTAAAAGAAATAGATATAGAACTTAATCCAATTAATATTTATAAACAATTTTTAGAATCTAAAAATAACGGTAAAGAAATAAATAAAATGATTTATTATGATGATCTAGTTAATATTATATATATTTATTTTGAATTAAATGGATATCCATATAATGCTAATGTTAAACATATAGTTGTGGATGAGGCCCAAGATTATTCAAAACTCCAGTTTTTAATTTTAAAAAAGATTTTCCCATATGCATATTTCACAATACTTGGAGATGTTAATCAAGCAATAAATCCTTATTGCGAATATAATTCACTTGAAGAAATTAGTCCTATTTTTGATAATAAGACTTGTTATATTGAGTTGAACAAAACTTATCGTTCAAGTGCCGAAATTATTGATTTTTCTAATAAAATTTTGGGTATAAATCATGTTAGCTCAGTTAGAGGTGAAAATGGATATCCAGTAGTTTTAAAAAATGAAAAAATAGCAACTAAAAGTATAATAAATGATATTATACAAATGAAGCAAGATGGTATGAGGACTATTGCGGTGATTACCAAAAATGAAAAAGATTCAAAAAATT
>CALVJP010000047.1 GCA_944332215.1 uncultured Bacilli bacterium | reverse complement strand
AAAGATATTTAGAAGATAATAAAGATGAGTTTAATGAAAATGGTTATGAAGTATTAAAAGGAATAAGATTAAAGAAATTTATAGAAATCTATAATAATCAAGGTACCGACATTAATGTCGGTACCATTCCAAAAGCAACAACTGTTTTAGGGATTTTTGATTTTAGAGCATTTTTAAATATGGGAATGCTTTTAGTAGAAAGTGAAAAAGCAAAAATAATTAGACAAAATATATTAGATATTGTTATAGATACAATAAATGTTAAAACAGGTGGAGCAACAAAATATATTAATCAACGAGATGAAGATTTTATTAATTCCTGGTTTGAAGAAGAAAATTATAGACGAGAATTTACTGATGCTCTAAAAAATTATGTAAATATGGGAGATTTTAAATATCCAATTTATACTGATAAAATATATGAGAGTATTTTTAGAGAAAAATCGGCAGAATATAGAAGAATATTAAAATTAGAGAAAAAAGATAAGACAAGAGACACCTTTTATTCCGAAATATTGGACTTAATTGCTTCTTATGAAAGTGGATTAGCAGAAGTTATAGAACGTAAAAGCATAGAACTTGGACGAAAATTAACGCCAGAAGAAACGGACAATGTGTTTTCCAATTTTGAAAAACAATCACTTTACATTCCACTAATTAATAAAGCAAGAGTAAAAATGGCAAGTAGAGATTTAGTATTTCGAGACGCGCTTCATGTAAAATTAACTGATTATATTTCGCCATTACAAGCAGCGGAATACGAAAGATTTCTTGGTGAAAAAAGTGAAGATTTAAAAGAAAGATTAGAAGATGCAAAAGAAGTTTTTGAACGCCTAAAGGAGCGAGAGTAATGTATTATATTACTAGCGCTCAAGCCAAAAGCATTCATAAAATAACAATAGAAGTCAGTGGTGGAGGTATAACAGATATTATTCATTTCGGTCAATTAGAATCTGTTTTACAAAATATTCAAAATGATGAATATTATCCTACATTTATTGATAAATTAACTCATTTGTTTTATTGTACTTGTCAATTTCATTGCTTTGCTGATGGAAATAAGAGGCTTGCACTCTCATTAAGTACACAATTTCTTCTGCTTAATGGGTATTTAAAAATTGCTTCAAAATTTATTGTAGATATGGAAAATATTAGTTATCATGTCGCCGCTGGAAAAATTAGTAAAGAATTTTTGCATGAAATATTTGAATCATATTTTGAGGGAACCTTTGAATCTGAAACAATGAAGTTAAAAATTTATGAAGCAATATCAGAAGATAGTTTAGTTAATGTATAAAGATTTAATTGTACATTGGATAAATTATTAATATATGATATACTCATATCAAGTGAACAGATATGGACATCGTCCTCAATTTGTTCACATAATATTAAAATTATAATACATTGAAGAATATTATAAAAAATGGTATACTGTATATGAGAAATGAGCTTGTATAATATTTATGAAGCTAAAAGGAAAAAATCAAAGAAAGTGGGAATGTTAATGAAAGGTAATGAAGTTTATTATAAAGCGCATGAATTTTTACAACGTCATCCAGGTACCGTAGCTTGGCGTTTAAGAGCCCATTGTAAAGTGGCTCAACAGCATATTAACAATGACGAAGAAGTGTTATATGCTTTTGCCGCCCAAAAAGGGCCCAGTGCTTTAGATATAATTAGCACACATGTAGTTGCCGTAACCAATAAACGTTTAGTCGTGGCGCAAAAAAGGCTTTTCTTCGGGTATTTTTATTACAGTATTACGCCAGATATGTTTAATGATTTTACCATCAAAATGGGTTTAATTTGGGGAAGAGCTATTATTGATACAGTTAAAGAAACCGTAGTACTTTCTAACCTATCACGCGGTGCATTACAAGAAATCGAGACCGTTTTAACCAAATATATGATGCAGAAAAAACGTGATTATGAGACCGAGGTCACACCTGAAGAACGTGAACAACTTGATAATGAAATCAAAATCATGTCACAAGAGGGGGAAAAATAACCCTTTTTTTGTTCAAGAGTTATTAAATTTTATGGTAATTATTGATCATGGGAAATTAAGAAATAACCTTGAAAAAGAGTTTATAATTATATATAATTAATATAGGAGGTAGAGTAAGATGAAGTATTTACTTAAAACTCTATCGATTTTAATAGCAGTATTATTAGCATTGAAGTTAGGCCAATATCTTTTAGATGATGGACATAAACTTAAATATTCAGTTGGTAATTTTAAAGTGGACGAGACTTTAAAAGTTAAAAGCTTGAATAAAACGGATAATTATTATTTTGAGATAGAGCATGAAAAGTTTAAAATTAATTTTCAGATTTTTGAAAACCATAATAAAAGTGAGAAACTAATTTCACAAATTAAATATCTCGATGCTGGAGAATACCAGTGTATTTTACCAATCTTTAAAGGCAGTAAGATCTTGACAGATATTATGTGTCAAAAAGGAAACATAATTTATTTAGCCCATGACTTAGATAATAAAAAAGTCAACGAATTTGCTGTTTCATTAAAGAAACAAGGCTATGAAATGAATGATTATCAGGATACAACCGAGCCAAGGAAACTATCCAATACCCAAGTTTTATACGAGAATAATCTAATTGATAATCATTATATCGCGATGGAAACTTATAAAGGTTTAACTTTATTTGGCGGAACAATAGAAACCGTAAAATTATTTGATAATGATGTTTATAAGAAGCCAGTAAGTATTTTTACTGATAAATATTACATTGTTGCCGATTATAATAATGAATATACATTTAAAAAGTTTTACATCGTCAATTTAATTAATGGCAACATTAAAGAAATTCGTAGTTATAACGAAATATCTTTTGATTCAGTGGTCCAAGGCGTGGTGGATGACGATGTTTATATTTTTGATAAAGACGCCGAAATACAATATAAACTTAGTTTAAAATATGAAAATGTCGAACAAGTAGCTAGCAAAACAGAGATCAAAGATTATCATGGCCAGTGGGATACAATGACTCTTAGCCAAGCTTTAGATGGGAAAACATTTAACCCATATTATACAGACACTATAAACGGTTATGACAAAGTTGACAAATTAGGCAAGGATACGGGTTACTATTATTTATATAAAAAACAAGATAATGATTATTTAGTTTATCGAACAGATGTCCAAAATCCTGAAAAAATCACTTATTTATTTACTACTACGGCCTTAAATAGCGTAATATATTTAAAGGACTATATTTATTTTGTAAATGGTACAACCCTCTATTATTATGGCCAGCAAGGCATAAGACAGGTTGTCCAAAATTCAGAGTTGGAATTCAACGATGATATTTCATTTGGCGTTTATCAAAAATAGTATTAGGCGGTGTGCTTACAACAGCTAAAGGAGGAAGAAAATGACGAAATTAGGACTCGTATTATCTGGTGGTGGGGCCAAAGGAGCTTATGAAATAGGTGTTTATCGAGCATTGCGCAAACTAGGGAAAAAACCCAATATTGTCACCGGAACGTCAGTAGGTGCGATAAATGGCTTATTAATTGTCCAAGAAGATTTATATAAAGCCGTTAAACTGTGGAAAAATATGTCGTTTTCCACAGTCTATGACGAAAGTTCTTTTCAAATTTGCGATAATCCGGCTATTTCTGAAATATATGGCCAATATGTTAAAGCGTTTATTAACGAAGGTGGCATGGACGTGACTAAACTAATTTCAGTATTTGATAGGTTCTATGATCCTAAACGTTTTTTTGATTCGCCAATGGACTATGGCTTAGTAACTTATAATTTGAGTAAAAATAAGCCAGTTTTTATGACCAAGAAAGATTTAAAACCTGAAATGGTTAAAGATTACGTTGTATCTTCAGCTTCGTGTTATCCCGCTTTTAAACCATATAAAATTGGTCAAGATGTATATATTGATGGCGGTTATTACGATAATTTACCAATAAACCTGGCTATTGATATGGGGGCGGATGAAATTATTGCCGTCGATCTTAGGGCGGTCGGCTTTAAACGAGAAATAAAAACAGCTACCGTGCCAGTAACAGTTATTAGTCCGCGAAATAAAATTGTGTCATTTTTAGTTTTTGATCGCGTTAAATCGCGGGAAGCTTTAAATTTTGGCTATAATGATACCATGAAAACTTTTGGCAAACTCGATGGTAATAAATATACCTTTAAAAAAAGTAATTTAGTGAAAAATTACAATAAATATTCTAGTAAATTTGAAGAAAAATTACATCATTTATTTGAAAGCGTAGATAGTTCAATTATGAATTTAATAATCTCCACCTCCCTTTTTAAAACCATAATGGAAGATAAAGTATCCTATCGTAATTTTAATAAATTAGTTGAAAAAGCCGGTGAATGCTTTGGCTTTGCCGAAGATGTTGTTTATAATATTAAAACATATAACAAGGGCTTATTAAATGAATTATCTGAAACAGTTTCTATTGATAAAACCATAATTATTAAAAAAATCCAAAATAAAGAGTTTCGTAAAATTATTGATACAAAACAAGTCATTAAATTTTTTTACGAGGCTATTTTAAAAGATGAAATAGATGGGACTTTGAAATTCTTACCAATTTTTGCAAACGAGTTTCTAATCGCACTATATATCTATATCATTAAGGGACAGCGAAGCACTTACTAGCAATGGTTGGTGCTTTCTTATACTGTCAATAACTTAGGAAAATGTCTTAAAAAAAATTAAACATAAGCGTTAGGCATATACATGATATGTATGTGCTTTTTCTAACTGACTTTTGAAAGAATTTGCTTTCCAAGGGTGTGACATAGGAGGAATATAAACTTTCTTAGGTTTAGGAATATTTTCAAAGATGTTATCTATCTCGGTGGATGACTGTTTGTGAGATTTAACTTCTTTTAATTGATAAACTTTTTCATCTACTGTAACAAACAAAGAGCCATCAAACGCTTTAATAACTAGACATTCAGTTTTAGGTTTAAAACATACTAAATTACTAGAATTATTATATGGTTGATAGTATTTATTATTAAATTTTATAGAATTGCCATTATCAATTTTTCTAGGAGTTAATACAGCTAATGTATAATTAATTTTGTTTTTAGATGGCGCCTTTTCGAATGCACTTGGGAATTTTTTATAATTTAAGGCAAAACGTTTATTAAAATTTGGTATAAAGTTATTAACTAAATATTCATTTGCTTTATCAATATCAGATATGCCCTCAATCCTCAATTCTTGGATTAACCTACCTTGAAAAGTTCCATTAGCTCGTTCTATTGTGCCTTTAGCTTGAGAAACACTTGTTGTATCTAAATCAACACCTAAAATTTTACAAGCATATCCAAACTGAGTTAGAACATCCTTATCAGAGGTTTTTTTGGATTTATTTAATGTCTCATAATTAAATACTGTTCTATTATCTGTTTTGAATTTATAAGGGATACCATATTTTTCAAGTATTTGTTTAAAAACAATATAATACCCCCTAAGAGTTTCTTGTTTTTGAAATATACCCCCAACAATAGTTCCAGTACATACATCAATAGCTAAATGTAAACAAACCTTTATTGGACCAAACCACAAATGAATAGAACCATCCATTTCAATGATTTCACCAAAATACTTAGGTTTTTCTTGTCTAGGGTGTGCATCTTCAATATCAATTAAATGATTGACCATATCTTCAATATTTTTAACCGACTTATTTTTATTTTCCTTTTTTGAAAAGACTTCAATTCTTTTAAGTTTTCTTCTAGTCGATTTTCTCATTTTAGGGGAATAAATACCGTTTTTAGTTAAAGTAGTATAAATAAAATTGTAAGAAATATCTATATTTTCTCTATCCTTTAATAAATCTTTGAAATGATTAAAGTTACAATCGTAGTATTTATTTTGATAAAGTAGTATAATAGTTTCGGAGATTGACTTATCAAATGCATTAACAGGTTTCTTTGATCGGTTGCCATGTATAAATGCGGATTTGCCTTTCTCCTTATAGAGTATAATAAGACGATCAATTTGTCTTTTGGATAAATCTAACTTAATAGCGGCGGCATTTTTATTGCCATTATTGTCAACTAAATTTTTAATCACTTTGTATTTTTTCTCTTCATTCATTTTTAATTCAACCTTTCTCATATTGTCACCTCAGTGACATATTATAATATAAGTGAGACATTTTCCAAAGATAACACTTAAGACATTATCACAAGATAAGCATA
>CALVJP010000046.1 GCA_944332215.1 uncultured Bacilli bacterium | reverse complement strand
TCCTTCATAATTACTATCGTATTCGATTTTGACATTTATTTTTTGACTGGTGTTTTTATATAGTTTTTCTCCTTTGGTATAACCACTGAAACTTATTTTGATGGCTTCATTATTACTGTTTACTTTTTTGATAATATCTTCTAGTTTGGCATCAAAGGTTCCTTTGTTTTCGATCGTAACTTCATACTCGACACTATCTCCTTTGTCATATAAATTAGCATCCATACTAGCCGTTAGATTGGTCCAAGTTGGAGTGTTATTACTTTCACCACTTCCTGATGTTTTTATTTCTTCGACGTTGGTTATTCTTATATCCCAGTTACTATTTATTTTACTGGTTCCTTTGATGTTTAAGTTGGTTTGAAAGGCGGCATATCCTGCGGCCATTATTAATAACAATCCTATTAATGTTATTATTAATATTTTTCTTTTTTTCTCTCTTCTCATTTCTTTCACCTTTACTTCTTTTTACTTTTTTATTAAATTCATTGTAACTCAAAAAAAAAAAAAAAAAAAACAAGGTAATATTTTTCTTAAATCAAAATTTCTTTATTGGCCAAATGGTTAAACAAAAAAAGAGCTAAGCTCTTATAATTCATTAATGTTTTTGTCATAGTAGTTTTCAGGATTAACATAAGCTCCATTTACTTTAAGCTCAAAGACAATATGGCTACCTAAATCTTTATTCATATTTGCTTCACCACTTTTACCAATAATATCGCCTTGTTTAACCTGATCATTTTCCTTAACTGAAACTTCACTTAAACTTTGATAAATGGTTATAACTTTATCAGAATTTTGAATTTCCACAATATTACCTAAAAGCTTGTCCTCTTTTACACTAGTCACAGTGCCGTCTAAAGAACTAATAACATCAAAGCCACCTTCAACACCACCATAAGCTACCCCCATATTTTGAATGTAAGTTTGCTCATAGTTTGTAATAGCATTTTCTTGGTCTTGCTCACTAGCTTTATAATCATAGAAATTTTGTACAATTTTTACGTTTTCATCAGTATAAGGTCTCATAATGGTTGAAGCCGTATTAACAACGGGAACCTCATCACTGCCAAAAAGTCTTGAAACATATTGTAAATCTTCATCATCATTATTCTTATAAAGATTTGAATTAGAAAAATCTACGTAATATAAAGCTGCAAGTAATAATGCAAACATTCCAGCATAAATTCCATATAAGGCTGGTTTTTTGAGTTTAACTTTTTTCATAATTTCACCTCTACTATCATTTTGGCTAGTAGCTGTAAAATTATACTAAATTTTTTTAATTTCTGTTCCTTGATAATAATGTTTTAATATTTCATTATATTTGTAACCTTCTTTAGCCATCCCCAATGCTCCATACTGACTCATACCAACACCATGACCAAAACCTTTAGTATTAATTGTTACCGTCGTTCCATTTTGAATAATGCTAAAATAATTGGATCTTAAAGATAACTTAGTAGCGACATCACGTCCATTAAATTCAACTCCATTAATTTTAATTTTTCGAACACGACCGGTACTTGTTGTTTCTGTCACCTCGGCCGTGATTTTATCATTATATTCTAAGCCTAGCTTAGCATAAAAATCTTTAAGCTCAAAACTACTAGAATCCTCATAAACGGGAGAGGCTTCATCCCAGGTGCTTGACACACTGCGCAAATAAGGAACTTTTGAAGAAAAAACTTCTTCGCTATTTTCTGTTTGGCCGGTACTTGTTGAGAAAAACAAAGCTTCCACGACGTCACCATTATAAGATAAATATTCTCCCTTAGTTGACGTCACAGCTTCTTTTAGCTTATTTACTTTGGCCACATATTCATCCTTCCACTTGTTTTTTAAATCCTCATCCGATAAATAAACTTGATTAGTAGTGGTATTGACCACATCATATTCTTTGTCTTTATTTTTATTCATTTGGACTAAAGCGTAACTACGAGCAGCTACTGCTTGGGCTTTTAAAGCCTCAATTTCAAAGCTGGTAGGCATTTCACCGGCAAGCACTCCTTTAACGTATTCTTCGAATGGGACTTTTAAAATGATGTTCTTACTGACATCCTTAACTCTAACCACTTGGTTAGAAACATAATGAAATTTAATTTCATCTTTGCTCACAAACATGCTAACTACCAAAAATGGAATCAAAATCACTAATAATGTCACTAAGAGCATTTTTTTCATAATCAAGTCCCTTTCTATCTACATCGGCCAAGTATATACAAAAAAATCATATAAAAAATTGACTACTAAATAAGATAGTGAAATACTTATCATTAAATATAATACTCTTGAAGCCCAATATTTATTCTTCTTAAATACATTTGTGATATTAATACTTTCAAGGGCCCAGATCGCTACAAAGGTAAAAATAATATATAAAAATACTTTAACCATGAATTATTCCTTATAATCGTTAAGCATTTTAATCCGGCGCTGATGTCGCTCTTGATTACTAAATGGTGTTTTTAAAAAAGCATCAACAATGTCTTTAGCTCTAAATAATGGCATCTTGCCATTTAATGCTATAATATTAGCATCGTTATCTTTGCGCCCATATTTTACCTCTTTCACGTTATTAACCTTGGCGGCTCTAATACCACTAACTTTATTACAAGCTATACTGATTCCAATGCCACTGCCACAAATAGCTATCCCTTTTAAAACCTCACTGTTTTTAACCGCTTTGGCCAATTTAAAACCAAATTCTGGATAATCACTGCTATGAGCACTATCACTACCATAATCCATAACAGTATAACCTTTTTTTTCTAAATATTTTGTAAGTTTTTGTTTTAATTTATAACCACGATGATCCGAAGCGATCCCGATAGTCTTTAAATTAGGAATTTCCATTTCGACAATTGTTTTTTCTTGATAATCATTTTTAACAATTGCTTCTAAACTTGCCTCTTTTAAAATTTTAGCTTCTGTGGTTTCAGACTTAATATCTTCATTTTCCAAAGTTTGCTCATCAGAAACATTTTTAATTGAATTATCATCGGTAATAATTTCTTTCAGACCTGGTGTCATCTTTTCTTTAGCTTCTTCTAAATTTTGTTTCATTTTTAACCTCCTTCTTTATTGTTATCATTATAACATTATTTTATGAAATTTTGACGAAATGAATAATAAAAGCTCAAAAAGATATCTCAAAACACAAGTTTTCTCTTACATTACTTTGAATTACATATAAATTTTTTCTACGAAAGTCTCGTTATATCAAGAAATTTATATTGAGAAGTGCGATAATGAAAACGAGGTGGTTTAGGTGATTGGTAAACTCTTGAAACTCATTAGAATTAATAAAGGATTAAAACAATCCGATTTGGCATCCAAACTCAATATTGCCCAGACAACCCTTTCGGGCTATGAAACCAATTATAGCAATCCTCGGTTTGAAACTATCGAAAAACTAGCCGAAAATTGTGGCTATGAAATTGTTTTTCGCAACAAAAAAGATCATAGCGAACTCACTACCAATTCAATTAAACGTCTTGATGTTTAAAACTTCTTTTTGAAGTTTTTTTATTAAAAAAAATCCCTTAAGGGATTATTTTACAAATGGAACTAAAGCCATAAAACGAGCTTTTTTAACTTCGCCGGCAATATGTCTTTGATGTTTCGAACAAGCACCAGTAATTCTTCTTGGTAAGATTTTACCTTTATCAGCACTTATATATTTTTTAATGATCTCAGGATCTTTATAATCTACTGATTTTCCTGCACACATTTGACATATTTTTTTCTTTTTTCTATAAAAATCGGCCATTGTTACCCTCCTTTTCTAATCTAAGAAATTATCATCGATTGATACATTATCACCAAAGTCTGCAAAAGGGTCCTCATCAATGTTTACATCATTGGTTGGCGTGTTCTGATAATCATATGGAGTTGGCTCTGCCGAATTTGACATCGCACTTCCCCCTCTTTTTGGATCTAAAAATTGGACATTATCGGCTACGACATCTGTTGTATAACGTTTTGAGCCGTCTTGGGCCGTATAACTACCCGTTTGGATTCGCCCATCGATAGATACTTGACTACCTTTATCTAAATAATTAACAAGATTTTCTGCTTGTTTTCTCCACACAATTACACTGATAAAATCAGCTTCCCTTTGACCTTGAGCATTGCTAAAAGTCCTATTAACCGCTACGGTAAAACGACAATAAGCAATCTGTGAATTTGTATATCTTAATTCTGGTTTAGCAGTTAACCTACCAACTAAACAAACTCTATTCATAAATAGTACCTCTTTTCTTAATCTTCTACTTTAGTAATTAAGTGACGGATTACATCTTTGCTGATAAGCGCTAAACGGTCAAACTCTTTAATAGCTGCATCGTCATTAGCTTCGATATTATATACATAATAATAACCTGTTTTAAAATCATTAATTTCATAAGCTAATTCGCGTTGACCCATGTTTTTTTCGTTAGTAATTTTAGCCCCATTAGTCGTTAAAATGTTACCAAAGTCTTTAATAACTTTCTTAATTTCATCTTCTCCTAATGTTGGTCTAACAATAAACATGATTTCATATTTTCTCATTATTACACCTCCTTATGGTCTTTTGGCTTTTCTAAAATCGAAAAGCAAGGAGTAAATTAATACTCGCCTTTGATTATAACAGATTTTTTGCCTTTTGTAAATAAAAAAATCAGTTACCTAAAATATATTAAGTAACTAAGATAATATGTTTAATTTTACTAAAAAAGTGATTATTATATCAATTGTTAAAGATATAATTAAAATTATGGTTAGCCATTTAGGAATTTTGCGGACCCATTTATCTAAACTTGGACGAATTACATAAATAAACACAATACTAAGCACACTCCAAACCAGAGCAAATTCTAAACAAATATATTTACCTAAATTAAATTTATAATCCGTATAATCCCAAAATGAAAAGCCAAAAAGTAATTCAATAACCATGCCCCCAAGCCATTCTAAGGCGGTTAAGACAACCATTAAGACTAAGGTTACAATGATGGTCTCTAGCCATCTTTTCATATGTAAATTTTTAAATAGCTTTTCTGATATGACAATTATTAAAACTGAGGCAAAGCCGTAAATTGGAGTCCATGGCCCAAATAATATACCACTTTCGCCCTGAGCTCCAATAACATAGCCAAATATCATTTCTAAAATATAACCTAAAATTGAATAAACAAAAAAACAATTAATCAAGTACATAATATCACCTTTATTATATTATGACCTAACTAATTGTTTTTACCCTATTAAGTTAAATATTAAATCTAAAATAACAAATATCCCCATCTTGCATCACATAATCTTTACCTTCAAGACGCATACGACCAGCTTCTTTTACTTTGATTTCGCTTCCGTATTTTTCTAAATCAGCATAACTCATAATTTCAGCTTTAATAAAACCTTTTTGAAAATCAGTATGAATAATCCCAGCACATTCTGGGGCTTTCATGCCTTGCTTAAAAGTCCAGGCGCGCACTTCATCAGGGCCAGCAGTTAAAAAGGTTGATAATCCTAATAATTTATAAGCTTTTTTGATTAATTTATCTAAACCACTTTCTTCGATACCCATGGCCTTTAAAAATTCTAATTTATCATTATCGTCTAACTCTGATAACTCAGATTCGATTTTCGCACATATAACAGCCACTTCAGCCTGCTCTTTTTGAGCGTATTCTCTTAGATTTTGCACATATTTATTTTCGGTTAAAATTTCATTTTCATTGACATTGGCAACATAAATTATAGGTTTTAAGGTTAATAGATTAAAAGACTTTAATAATTTAAATTCTTCTTCTTTCATTTCTAAACTTCGAGCTGGCTGGTTAGCCAGTAAAGCTTGTTTCACTTTTTCTAATAAACTTACTTCTAGTAATGCCTCTTTGTCATTAGCGAGTTTGGCTTTACGGCCGATACGTGCAAGACGATTTTCGACGACCTCTAAATCAGCTAAAATTAATTCAATTTTAATAACTTCGGCATCCAAAACTGGGTCAACATTACCATTTACGTGTGTAATATTACTATCGTCAAAACATCTTACTACTTCACAAATAGCATCAACTTCTCGAATATGGGACAGAAACTTATTACCAAGGCCTTCGCCTTTAGAAGCTCCAGCTACTAACCCCGCAATATCGGTAAATTCAAAGGTGGCGGGGATTGTTTTTTTAGGTTTATATAATTCTGTCAAAAAATCTATCCGGTAATCAGGGACTGTTACCATACCGACATTCGGCTCAATTGTCGCGAAAGGATAATTGGCGGCTAAAATACTTTGTTTTGTAATAGCATTAAATAAAGTGGATTTGCCAACGTTAGGCAAGCCAACAATACCTGCAGTTAAACTCATTTTCATCACCTTTTAGTATTATACTATAAATGTGTTATTTTGAAAAGAAAAAAGGCTAAAGCCTTTTACATAGTTGGATATGTTTCTGGTCCAATTGGCATGCCAATTATAAACCAGCCAATCACAATAACGAGCCACACCACGGCAAATAAGAGAATTGTTGGAATTAGCATTTTTAAGGTACCAAACACGGTTATTTTATTAGTTTCTTTATTATTATATTTTTCTAAGAATGCTAACATAACAATAAAGTAAATAAAGAATGGAGTAAGGCCTTTGCCGACACTATCGGCTGCTTTGAATACCATTTGAGTAAAATCAGGAGTAATATTGGCTTTCATAAATAGGGGAACTAAAATTGGTGAGGCAATTGTCCATTTGGTAATAGAATCGGGAATTAGAAAAGACATTAAGACAATGATTAAAAACATCACGGCAATTAAAGGAATGCCGGTAAATTCCAGATTACTCATAAAGGAAACAAGCCAAGCTCCAACTACTTCGCCTAAATTAGTGAAATTTAAAATACTAACCATTAATGATACGAAGAACATGAGCACAAATATATAACCTAAATTGTCAAACTCTTTGGAAAGACCAACACTAAAACTATTACTATCGGCTAAATTTTTCGAAATAAAGCCATAGATACCTGAACAAACCATGAGGATTATTAAAAGCATAAAGATAAAAGCATCCGTAAATGGAGCCGTCCCACCAAGTAATTGAGCGACAAAATCTTTCTCGCCTAAATCTAACAAGAGCCCGCTGCCTGGTAAGCCAGGAATAATCATATATATAAATACTAATAGTAATAAGGCAAAGGCAATATTGCTAATAATTAAACCTTTTTTGGAATAATTAAACTCTTCTTCTTCTTGAATGGAAGCTTTAACTTTCGGTTTCAAGAACGTTTCAATGATAATGGTCCCAATAATAGCTAAAACAAAAGTACTAACTAACATCATAAATGAATTAGACCACGCATTAAACACATAATCTTTATCTACACTAACGGTGGCTGCTTCTTTAGTCAGTAATCCCAACTGATAATCGTCAAAATTAAAGACTAATCCAGCTCCATAACCTAATGTAATGCCCACAAAGGCTGTTAAAATACCAAGCACGGAATTACGGCCTAAATATTGATAAATAACAGCGACTAATGGTACTAGAACAACATAACCATATTCTCCAAAAAAGGATGATATAATGCCGACAAATAAAGTCACAAAAGTTACAATAACGGGTTTTACTTTGCGAAAACGAGTAAATACAGCTTTAAATAGACCGCTAGCTTTACCAATGGAAATGGCCATTAACGAAATAATTAGCAAAACTAAAGGTTGAAAATTCTTAAAAGCTTGTACTGGCGAACTAAATAAATATTTTAGACCATCTTCAGAAAAAATACTTTTAACCGTAGTTACTGAAGTTTCCAAAGAGCCATTTACTACTTTAGTAATTTCGGCTTCAACTCCTAAAGCTGAACAAATGGCACTTACTATAAGGATAACTCCTATCATGACAATAATGGTTATAACCGGCCCTAATAAGATTTTCTTTTTCATACTGTTCCTCCTCGTATAATATATTTGTAAGTTATTTTTAACTTACAAATTAATATTCTAAGCTTCGATGACCTTTTTTAGTTTTTTATTAAATTCGATTCTGGGCAGCATTATACTTCGACCACAACCTAAACATTTTATTTTTATATCGGCACCAACTCTAGTAATTTCCCATTCATTATGCCCACACGGATGGGGCTTTTTCATAATAACTTTACTGCCTAACTCATAATTATTTAGCATTATGGATCACCACCTGTGGAAATGGAATTTCTAATTTATGTTCATCAAAGGCTAATTTAATTGTTCTCAACACTTCCCGGTTAAAAGGAAAATCCATTAAAGGCTCACAGTCAGCCACTAGTCGATATACCATAGCATTATCATCAAATTTTTCAATTCCCAGTAATTCGACATCAGAAGTCAAATAAGGGGTATTTTGGCTAAGTTTTTCACAAACTTGTTTTAAGACTTCTTCCACTTGAAGTAAATCACTATCATAAGCTACGGCAATATCTACTATGCATTTAGAAGTTTGGGTGCTATAATTGATAACTTCATTGACGTTGCGGTTGGCAATTGTTTTAACTTCGCCACTATAGGCTCTAATTTTGGTATTTTTCATGCCTAATTCGATTACTTCACCGCGAAAGGTACCAATTTGAATATTATCCCCAACATCATACTCATTATCGACAATAATTGAAAAACCAGCCAAAAAGTCTTTTAAAATATCTTGCATGGCTAAACCGGCAACAACTCCAACTACGCCAAGTGAGGCCACCAGTGCCTTGGTATCAACGCCCCAGGCACTAAGGACAGCTAGAGTAGCGACGATAATCACGATATATTTAATAATATTGATAATTAAGTTAATAATTGTTCGGGATTTTTTATGGACCCCATATTTTTTACTAGCGCGAAAAGCTTTCATTATTATTTGTTTAATTAAAAAATAAACTAAAACGGCAATAATAATGATCAAAATTGGCGATATAATTTCTTTAGTCAGAATTTTATCCCACATATAATCATTCCTTTATATTTAAAATCTCTAAAATGCGATTTAAATCAGCATTATTGGCAAAAGCTATTTCCAGCTTTTTTTCTTTGATTTTAACTTTTGTATCTAATTTATCACGTAATAAATCTTCAACATATTTATATTCATTACTTTTTTCTCTTTTAATGCTTTTTTTTCGAGGGGCTTTTTCACTAGCTTTTTCTAAATCACGTACTGGCATTTTATTGGTGATAATTTCCTGAGCCATGTTAATAATTTCTTCGTCGTTTTCCAGTTTACTTAATACTCTGGCATGACCCATTGTTAGGGCGCCGGTAGCAATCATTGTTTGCACTTCTTGCGGTAATCTTAAAATTCCAATTGTATTAGTGACGTGACTACGGCTTTTACTGACCCTTTTAGCTAGTTCGTCTTGGGTAATCTGTAAAGTTTCTAATAAATTCTTATAGGCTTTGGCTTCTTCTAAAGCATTTAAATTTTCTCTCTGTAAATTTTCTAACAAGGCTATTTCGGCCATCTTTTCATCACTTAATTGTCTAATAATTGCGGGAATGGTTGATAAACCGGCTAATTTACTAGCTCTAAGACGGCGTTCACCGGCAATAACTTCATAGCCCTTGATACTTTTTTTCACAATAATTGGTTGAAAGACGCCATTTTCTTTGATAGAATCTGCTAATTCTTTTAAGGCTTTTTCCTCGAAAACTTCACGAGGTTGATATGGATTTGGACGAATTTCATCGACATTAAGATCGATTATTTCTTCACCAGTAACTTCCTCATAAATTTGTTTTTCAAAATTACTTACATTTTCTACATTTAAATTTTCTAAGTCAAATAATTGTTCTAAACCTTTACCCAAGGCTCTTTTTTTATTTTCCATTGCGCATAATCACCTCTCGTGCTAAATTAACATAAGCTTCAGCTCCACGACTTTTAGGGTCATAAGCTATAATTGGCTTTCCATGACTTGGAGCTTCTGATAATCTAACTAATCTTGGAATAATTGTATCATAAACTCGTTCTTTAAAATAACTTTTTATATCTTGAACAACTTCTAAGCCTAAATTGGTTCGGTTATCAAGCATGGTCAGTAATACCCCCTCAATATCCAAAGTTGGATTAAGGGTTTTTTGAGCCAACATAATTGAATTAAGTAACTGCATAATTCCTTCTAAGGCAAAAAACTCACATTGAACCGGAATAATTACTGAATTAGCCGCGGTTAAGGCATTGGTTGTTAAAATGCCTAATGACGGTGGACAATCAATTAAAATATAATCAAACATATCATTCACCATTGATAAGTGGTTTTTTAATTGACTGTTTTTCGTAAAAGTGGGATCCATGCGACTACGTTCCATTAGCTCAATATCCGCTCCTGCTAAACTAATAGTGGCTGGAATAATATATAAATTACGAAATTTTGTCTTAATAATTACTTCTTTAAGTTCGGCTTTAGAAGTTAATAAATCATAGACACTTTTTTTTATATCGCCTTTTTCAATACCAAGGCCCGTGGTGCTATTTCCTTGCGGGTCTAAATCAATTAACAATACTTTTTTCCCAAGGGCGCCTAAAGAAGCGGACAAATTAATACTCGTTGTGGTTTTGCCAACGCCGCCTTTTTGATTAACTAATGCTATTATTTTTCCCATCAATACCACCATTTCCTATAATTTATAGCTATCTATATTTTATCATAATCTCTCTTATAAATCCATGAAAAAAAGCAATATTGAAAAAAAGAAGAACAAATTCATGAAAAAAACACCAAATAATTAGTGTTTTCGCCTTTCCAATTTTAATGGAGATTTTTGATGGCTTTGGGGAATATGAGAGGTCTCAAATACTTCTAAATTGCCTGTCTCTAAAAATTGATCATAAGCTTCAGTTAATCTATCCATATATATGATTTTCCTATATAAAGATGTAATATTTTTCGATAATTTGGAATAATCACCATCGTTTGGAACATTAACTTTAGCTGCATTTTGACTAGTAATAATATCTAAGTAAGCCTGGAAACTAGGAATATCATTTCCATTTTCTAGCAACATTAAATATGTATCTAAAAGTTCTTTTTCATATTTTTGCCTTAAAGCTATTTCAGCTCGGCATCTTTTACGTTTTTCTAGCTCAGCTAAAGCATATTCTGTTCCGGCGTATTGTAAATCTTCATCTGTGCGGTAACCACATAATAATAAGAGGTTTTTTAAAGGGATAATTTTAGTTAAAGGAAAATGTTCGTAACTAATACCTTGTTCCAATAAGTTATCGATACTCTTTATTTGGTATTTGGCAAAGTAAAGTTTATCAATATTGGTTATAGAGCCGTTATGGCCTAAAAGCACTGCTGGACTATCGGTCAACTCTACACCACTTTCTTCTCTTCTTTTAGCTAATAATTCATCTCTTAAAAAATGGCGGACCATTAATTTTTCTTTGCTTAAATCTTCATCAAATTTTAAATCCTTCTGCTTCATTATAGCCATTATTTCCCGGCGGGTTGTTTTAGTTTTAAGGCCACCATGATTTAATAAATCACGCATTCCACGGTAAACTAATTCGTTTACTGTCATAATGCCATAATTAACTAGCAAATATTTCTGGGCTCTGGCCGATAATCCTAAATTTTTAATTTTTTCATCTAAATTTATATTTTTCATCTAAATCCTCCCTAAGTATTAGTATCATAAACCAAAAAAAAGCAAAAGTCAATTTTTAATTTATAATTTTTTCGCAAAATATTTGTAACAAAATGATGGATTTAACTTAAAGTTTATATTATCAGTAAAAAATAGAATGGTATTTAAAAAGAATAATTAGTCATATTAACTATTTATTCTTTTCATTGCAATTATACTAATTATTTTGCTTTGGTATTTCTTGCTTTTACTAATTTTTTGACAGTGCCGATAAATTCATCCACAACATCTTCCTCGGTCTTAGCTCCGGTATCACTTAAATTAGCTCTTTCTGTATTCACTCCTGTAAAATCTTTACCACTTAAATCTAAACCAGCTAAATTGGCTCCAAATAAACTTTTATTATAAGCAGTTTGCGGATCTATATTAGCGTTTGTATAACTTAAATCAGTATTCCTTATATCAACACCAATAAAATCTATTTCTGATAAATCTAGTTTTCTTAATTCACTTACAGGAAAAATTAATTTCTTAACCCCTTGGTATTCTTAAAAAATGACTTGTTCTAATATATTGGCATCTAGCTTAATTCTTTCATAACTATAACTTTCATCATAAGCTCTTTCCACATCATATTCTGGAATTTCTTGTAATTCTTCTTGTAGGGCTATTTGCAATTTTTCCATATTTTCGTTACTTAACATTATATCAACTCTTTTTTGAAAACTAAACTTAGTTTTGCACACAAATATTCTCTTTGTCAATTTGAATACTATGGATGTTTCTTTTGCATTTCATCATACTGTTTATATAAATATTGTACACCATTTTCTAAAAAGAAATAATGTCTGACATAAAAAAGTAAAAAAATAAGTAAAATAACTGTGACAATTGTAAATAATGGCATTTTTAAACCAATATAAATTGAAGCCAATACAAAAATTGCATAAAACAAGGTTACTAATAAATGAATCAAGCGTTCGTGTTGAAAAAAGCTTATCTTGATTAAATGTTCTTTTTTATCAGTTTCGGTAATAACACCTTCCAGCTTTTTATCAATTTCTTTGATATAAGTATCTAAATAATTTCGCATTTACTATCACCTCGTTAATTTTATGTGTTTTGTTAAAATAAAACACTTGTTAATTCGTTTCTTTATTTACCAGCATTAAAGCATTATAAGTTTTTAGGCCGAAAAGGTCATCGGGTGATAAACTTATAACGTTTTAATTTGCTAACAACTGGCTTTCCCCATTTGCATAATTTATTTTTATGCCCTCTTGAACGTTATAAATATAAACATTGAAACAAATATCTTCACACTTGTCTTCAACTGAACTAGCTTCAATTTGAACACCGTTAATTAGTAGATTATTACCTTCAAAAATTGGTGTTACGCGATATAAAACATGATTGTTTGTTTCTTTGATATAATTTGCCACTTTATTTTCAAATGGGAGCATACCACTATTATTCATACTTTTAGTACAAGTAACTAAGTTTTGTTTGTTACCATTTTCACCAGTTAATTGGTATCCAATCAAATGACATCTATTATATAAATATTTACCACTAACAAGATCATATTTTGCTTGTTTCCATCCAGTTGGATAAATGTTGCTGATACTTCCTCTCTCTTCTGTTGGCATGAGGTCTTGTCCAATATTAGCAAACGCGATGCCAACTCTTCCAAGAAAATCTAATTCACTATATTTTTCAAAAGAAGAACTTTGGTAATCACTTTCATTAAAATTAGGTTTATCATCATTTAAAATAACATAAGATTGTCCACTATATTCTGGTAAATTATCTATATTATAAGAAGAATGATTTTGATCAATATTTTTTAAAAGAAAAACAAGGCTTATCACTAACAATGAAATTATTATGACTGCTAGTATTGTCAAAATTATATTTTGTTTAGTTTTATTTTGTTTCATCTATAATCCTTTTTAATTTATTAATTCTACTTAATAATAAAGTACATATCTTGTTAATTCTTCTATCAGTCATATGAGTAATATTTTGATATTGATGTAATAAATCATCAAATTCTTCCACTACACCATCTAATTTAGATAAATCAAATCTTTTAATATCTTTGATATAATCTAAGATTTTATCAAAATTATCTACATGATAGAAAAATCTTCCTTGTCCACCAACAATTATCTCCTCGTCATTATAGTCTAAAATATTTAAAGACTGTCCATTATCAAAAATAGGAGTAACATCTAACCATTTTAGTGTATTAACATCTCTTATAATACCAAAATTATTAAGATGTCTATCTTCATTCATTATAATATAATCTAAGATAAACATATCTTCTATTTTTTCTCTTGCTTTATCAATTCCATGATTTTCTAAAATATTGATATATTCTTCGTAAGCATTTTCTTTATTACAATTATTATGAAGTATTTGATAAGCTGTGACAAATTCTGTGTCTTTATTGATAAAACATTCACATTTAGAAACCA
Source organism: uncultured Bacilli bacterium (assembly GCA_944332215.1). Lineage (GTDB taxonomy): Bacteria > Bacillota_I > Bacilli_A > RF39 > UBA660 > Coprosoma. Next base: position 6,114 of record CALVJP010000046.1, on the reverse strand, counting down.
CTTTATTTGATATGATGGCAATGGAATATTTGGTGTGATAAAAGCCTAATCTTTCACAAATAGTAGATGCTAACACTTCATTAAAAGGTTGCATAATTTCATTTTTAAATCCACCTTTTAACAAATATCTTTTATGATTATCAATAATCCAAGTTTTCTTTAATCTTCCGTCAGTGGTATTATTAGGTGAAATTAAACTGATCTTTGTACTATAATCATTTGAATTAGAGAATGTTGCATTGGTAAAGTCTGCTGAATTAAAATCATGTTCAAAAAAATTTATTTCTTTATATTCTACACTACTGTCATATGGTTTTATCCAATATTGATCTGATAAAGATAATCCAAAGGCCTTATCTAATAATTCCTTTGCAGTCGTTACATTAAGTTTGGCAAGTAACAAATCTAAGTCATCACGCAAAGATGGAATACCGCGCCCTATAAACCATTCGCTTAATTCTGCTCTAATGTTTTTATTTTTATTATAAACATTTCTTATGACTAAGGGAGCATAGTCAATATTCTTAACTTCATAAATTTCACTCCATGTACTTAATTCTGTATCGTATTCTGCAACCAATACTTCGGTATTCTTATTCATTAAAATACACTTCATCCTCGCACCTTCTTCCTAGTTATATTTTACCATGTTTTTAATGATTTTTCATTAGTATAGTTTAAACTTATAATGTATTTCTACGGTTTTATCTTCACTAATAAAGATCTTATCAATTAAATTTACTAATAAATTTCTATTGGGCTTTTCAAAAGATAAATGAACTTTCTATCCTACTTGCATAAAATAAGGAAGCATAATATAATAAGTTTAAGAAAGGATGGTCAATTTGGAAATATTCGAAGCGATTAATAACCGCGTTTCTATAAGACATTTTACGAATGAACAAATTAGTGATGAAAATTTAAAAACAATTATTGAAGCAGGATCTAAAGCTCCAATTGGTATGAGCAAATACCAAGATATGCATATTACAATTATTCAAGATAAAAAACTTTTAGATGATTTCGATAAAGCTGCTGAACAATTTTGGAATCAAACTGGCAAGAAATTATTTCATGGGGCCCCTACTGGTATTTTAATTTCCGGCAAACCTACTGGCTATTATGGAATGGAATACGATAATGGAGCCTGCATTATTGAAAATATGTTACTTACTGTTACTTCTTTAAACCTAGGTGCCGTTTATTTAAAAGGAGTTGTCGAATTTTTTGATAAAAATCCTGAATATTTGACTAAATTAAATTTACCGGCTGGTTTTATTCCCTTAGCTGGCCTTGCTATTGGTAAACCTGACAATAAATTTCATAGTAAACCCAAAGATCACACAATTAAACATAATATCATTTAAAAAAGCCTAGATTTTCTAAGCTTCTTTTTTATTAAGTCCGTATTTTTTATTGAATTTTTCTACACGACCAGCTTTTTTAGTCGCACCTTGCTTTCCAGTAAAAAACGGATGACATTTATCACAAACCTCTAATTGCAATTCTGGTTTGTTTGATTTTACAGTAAATGTATTACCACAAGCACATGTTACTTTTGTTTCCATATAATCTGGATGAATGCCTTTTTTCATCTTATCGCTCCTTCCGCCATGACAAATTTTTGCCATAGAAATTTAATTGCTTCTATATTTTAGCAAATATATCTTAAAAAATCAAGAGTTTAATAAGGTTTTATTGATCACGCCAATAATTTCTCCTGCTATAGCCTTATATCCTTCTTCAGAGGGATGAATATCATTCTCATTTGGTAAAAATTGAGGGTTTTCTTTAAATAACAAATCGGTCTCAATATATGATACTTCATAATCTTGACAAACGCTTTTATATTTTTTATTTAAATAACTAAAAACTTCATCTGTTTTTTGACTGTTTAAATAAGGATAAGGATTATAATAGCCGACTAAGACAATATCTTCTTTGCAGTATTCACGCATTAAGGCGAGTAATTTATCCAAATCTTCTGCTAGGCCATCAATGTAATCATATAGTTGATTATAATCAATTGGCTCTTCCATATTCACTTTATTTAAAACGTCATTAGCTCCAATGGATAATGTTACTAAATCGGCTTTGATTAAAGCATTTTGCAAAGTAATTGTTTTCCCAGCAATTTTGGTTTTTTTATTGTCTTTAATAGCATTTAATAAATCGGTAGTTCGGTATCCATCTTTAGCATAATTATCAACAAACTTCTCTAAAAGATTTTTTTCTTTTAAATAATTCTTAACGTCATCTGTATAACCTATAATTTTTTTGCCATAAGCCCCCTCGCCACTTGCTAAGGAATCCCCTAGGGCCAAATAATAAACTTTTTTATCCATGTTACTTAAATAAATCACAAAAATGACTAAGACAATTAAGCCTGAAATTAATAATTTTTTCATACTTCACCTCTAAAAAAAGTAGACCAAAATCTACTTTAATTATATTGTGAATTTTATAATTTATACATCTTCTTGAGTTATTTTTACGCCAACCTTTTGAAGTTTTTTAATAATATTTTCATAGCCTCTAAGGACATGCTTCACTTCTTTAATAACTGTTGTTCCAGGTGTACATAAAGCAGCTAAAATCAAAGCAGCTCCGGCTCTTAAATCAGTTGTTATAACTTCTTTAGAATTAAATTTGGTCGGTCCTTTTATTCTAATCATCATTTCTTGAATTTCGATATTCGCTCCCATGGCATTTAAATAAGGAACATTTTGAAATCGATTTTCGTAAATGGTTTCGGTTATGGTACTTTCACCACTGGCCATGGTTAATAATGAAGTTATCGGTTGCTGTAAATCGGTGGGAAATCCAGGATAGGTTTCGGTTACTATGTCTACGGGTTTTAAACGGGGTGTTTTATTGGCAATGACGTAATTATCCCCGATTTCAATATCTGCTCCCATTTTCAATAAGGTTTCTGTCAAACTAGCAAAATGTTCTGGCATCACTTTGTCGATTTTTAAATGATCGCCTTGCATGACACCAGCGATGATATAAGTACCTGCCTCAATGCGATCAGGAATAACTTCGACATGACCACCCGTTAATTTTTTTACGCCCTCAATAACTAGGGTATCTGAATCTTTTCCCTTTATTTTAGCCCCCATACTAATTAGAAAATCAATGACATTGCCAACTTCTGGCTCTTTGGCTGCATTAATAATACGGGTAAGGCCCTCGGCTTTTACGGCAGCTAATAAAATATTAATTGTCGCCCCAACACTAGCAAAGCGCAGATGAATATCGGTTCCTACTAATTTGTCGGCTTTAATAATGTATTTATTGCCCTCATTAGTTATTTTAGCGCCTAATTTTTCAAAGCCTTGTAAATGTAAATCTATCGGCCTAGAGCCAATGGAACAACCGCCAGGAAAATACATTTCAGCTTTTTTATATTTACCAAGTAAGGCTCCCATAAAGTAATAAGAAGCTCTTAATTTTTGGGAATGTTCCATTGTAATGGCTTTATTTTTTACTTTTTTAGCGTTTATGGTGATTTTTGTACCCTCTTTGTAGTATTCAGCGCCTAAATAATTAATGATTTCTTCTAATGCTCTGACATCTGAAATATTTGGAACATTTTCAATTACTACTTCGTCTGATAAAATGGCGGCTGGGACTAAGGCCACAGCACTATTTTTGGCCCCACCAATTTCAATTGTGCCTTTCAAAAGATGATTTCCTTTTATTTTTAATATTTCCATATTATCACTCTCACTATATTACATTATGAATTTAAAGTTTTTTTGTGCGTTTTAATCAATTCTTCGCTATTATTATACACTAATAAGTAGGCTTTGGCTAGCATGTTTTTAAAAACGTTTATACTAAAAAAGCAAACCATTTATATAATGAAGATTGCCTTTATAATTATTAGCATTGACCAGTTGTTACTGAAGATACTCCGCTATTTGTAAACATGCTTGTTATATCCGCATTTTCTGTAGTCCAGTTTGAACCGACATAAATATGTTGTAAACTCGAAATATAGTGAAACATTTCTTTCATATTAGTAACTTTATTAGTATCGAAACCACATAAATTTAATATTTCCAATTTACCACATCCACTGAACATATGATACATTGCAGTAACATTCTGTGTATTAAAACTTGATAAATTTATAGACGTTAAGGGTTGCCCAGCAAATAAATCGTTCATATTTGTTACTTTACTCGTATTGAAATTATCTAAACCATCGATACTAACTAGACTCCTATTTCCCCAAGTATTATTAATTGCATTCCAAGCAGTAAACATGCCTTCTATATTAATGGCATTTGAATTATCGATGGTACTTACATCTAATGTTGTGATATTATTGCCACCAGCAAACATGTATCTCATTATTATGGCGCTGCTAGTATCATAATTATCGTTAAAAGAAATACTTTCTAAATTAGAAAAGCTATAAAAAATAAAACTACTATTCTCATTGGCTATCACTCCATCTTTAGCTCCAATATATAGATCATATTTTGTGCTATCTTCATTATTTGGAATAACCCAAGCTTTTACTCCACCCTTTTCATCTTCAGACACATCCCAGCTTTCAGTAGCATTACTTGGAACACTTGCATTATCTAAAAAGGTCACACTCACAATGTTTTCTTTGTAATAATCAGTATGAAAATCTTCGTTACTTGTACTGGTCCAACTTTGAATAATTCTGGATTTATCTTTTATATTACCTTTAGCATTTAAAGTTAAAGTTGTTTGAAAAGCTGCATAACCGACTGTCATGATTAATAGAAAACATATTGTTAAACCTATAAATATTTTAATTTGTCTTTTTTGTTTTTTTCTTTTTCTTCTCATTTCTTTCACCTTTACTTCTTTTTACTTTTTTATTAAAACCACTGTAACTCAAAAAAAAAAAAAAACAAAGTAATTTTTTTCTTTAATATTTTTTTAAAAAATACCTTTAATTAGTTTTACCATATTCTCTTTATTTTTTATTTATAGTGTTTTTAATTTTTTTTTTTTGTTTTTTTCAATTATTTCTCATTTATTAAACCTTTACTTATTTTAAAATATAAAAAAAAACCAAAAAAAAAAAAAAAAAAAAAAAAAAAAAACAAGGTAATTTTTTCCTTGAATAATTTTATAAAAAATACCTTTAATTAGCTTTACCATATTCCCCTTAGTTTTCAGTTAGAGTGTTGTTAAAATGAGCCTTTACCTTTATAAAATCAAGTCTTAGAAGTTTTTTTCTTTTCTAAAGGATTATACACTGATTAAGCAATCTCGAATAGCGTATTTTTAAACCGTTTATATAATGAATATTGCCTTTATAATTATTAGCATTGACCAGTTATTACTGAAGAAACGCCACTATTTGTGAACATATTTGTTATATCAGCATTTTCTGTTGTCCAATTAGGACCTACATATATGGCCATTACTTTTGAAGTATTTCCAAACATTTCCCTCATATTAGTTACTTTGCTAGTATCAAAAGTGCACAAATTTATTTCAGCCAAACTTTCACACCCAGCAAACATATGATACATGTCAGTTACATTAGACGTATCAAAGTTGGATAAATCTAGCATCTTTAATAAGCTACACCCATAAAACATGTCATTCATTGATGTAACATCTTTTGTAATAAAAGAAACCCCAAAATCAATTTTTTCTAATTTTGATGATACTTTTTTTTGCTCTTTTAAATCAAAAAACGAAAACATAGAAATCATACTAGTAACCATACTTGTATCAAAACTGCTTAAATCTAAAGCAATTAAATTTGTACAAGCCCTAAACATAGAGTCCATTCTGGTTGCACTACTTGTATCAAAGTTATCGTTAAACTCTATAGACTTTACTCCTTTAAAGTAAGAAAAAAGATTACTACTATTCTCATTAGCTATTACTCCATCTTTAGCCCCTATATATAAATCATACTTTGTACTATCTTCATTGTTTGGAATAACATAAGCCATAACTCCACCCTCTTTATCTTCAGACACATCCCAACTTTCAGTAGCATTACTTGGAACACTTGCATTATCTAAAAAGGTCACACTCACAATGTTTTCTTTGTAATAATCAGTATGAAAATCTTCGTTACTTGTACTGGTCCAACTTTGAATAATT
>CALVJP010000045.1 GCA_944332215.1 uncultured Bacilli bacterium | reverse complement strand
TAGACCCAACAAAATTAACATTTACAGGAATTGGGACCAAAGAAGATCCATACGTGATAGAATAGGAGGAAAAAAATGGAAATAATTAAAAATAAAAAGATATTAATTATTATTGGGGTTATTATAATCATTATAGCTATTATACTTATATTATTGTGCTTACCAAAAGCTACAAATGAAGTAGCTAAAAAAGAAACAGTAAAACATGAAGTTGTGGATAAACTATATCAAGAATTAGAAAAAGAAGACGACACAAAAGAATATATTTCTAAATTATATGGATATAGTTATGATGATAAGGGAAATCTCATCATGCAAGTAAAAGAAGGGTACATTGAAAATAACAAAGTATATGATTTAGAAGGCCAAGAATTAGGTGATTATCAAGCAGAAGAAATTAATAATATATTAGAAAAAGGCACCTTAAAAACCTATAATTACACTAAAGAAAATAATAATTATATTTTACAAAAATAATATATAGCTAAAGTATTTGTCCTAAGTAAAGCTTTAGCTTTTTTTGCCTAATAAGCGGCCACTAAAAGTCTATAAACATCAGTATTTATAAACTAGAAAAAAATTTATAGTCAACTAAAAACATATAGTAGACTTTTCAAAATTAGACGTTAGTAATTTCTATTTTTATAGCACCTTCTTGTACTAACGCCCATATTGTGATAAGATTATACAAGAATAAAGGTGGTCAAATGCTTAAATATATCAAAAAATTACTATGCTTTTTAATTGTAACTTTTCTATTTATAAATACAAAAGCCTTAGAATTAGATATTCATTCAGAAAATGCCATTTTATTTAACGAAAATGATAATCAAATTCTCTATGAAAAAAATCCCGATAAAAAATCCCAAATAGCTAGTTTAACAAAAATCATGACCGCATTAATTACTTTAGAAAATGTCAACGATTTAGATCAAAAAGTGACCATTATCTCCCAAGATCTTCAAGGTTTAGCTGAAGAAAATCTCGTCACAGCCGGCTTCAAAGCTGGGGAAACATTAACTTATAGAGATTTATTATATGGCTTACTTTTGCCATCCGGAGCTGACAGTGCCAAAGCTTTAGCTCGTTTAGTCGGTCAAACAGAAACAAATTTCGTTACTTTAATGAATAAGAAAGTCCAAGAATTAAAACTAAAAAACACCCATTTTGATAATCCGATCGGTTTAGATAGCTTAGATAATTATTCCACAGCCACGGAAATGGCCACAATCTTTAAAGAAGCTTTAAAAAACGCAGATTTTAAAAAAATTATCAGTACTAAAACCTATAAAACAAGCAATGGAAAGCATACCCTTAAAAGTTCCATTGTTCAAAGAGACGGCATGGATTATCTTATTGGCGGCAAAACCGGGACTACTGATGGTGCTGGCCTTTGCCTTGCCAGTATTGCCAAAGCTGATGGTCAAGAATTTTTATTAGTTACCTTAAATGCCCCATATGATAAAATGGGACCGCATAATTTTGAAGATGCTAAAACCATTTATAGTTATTTTATTGATAATTATGAACTGCAAACCATTTTAAGCCCAAATGATAAGATTTTGTCCTTAGATACCAAATATGTCAAACAGGACACTATGGACTTTTATCCTGAAAAAGCTATTAAAGCTTATGTTCCTGCCGGTTTTACTAAAGACGAATTAGATTTAAAATATCGGGGAATTAACCTCATTACAGCTAAAATGCAAAAGGGACAAAAATTAGGTGACGTTTTCATCTATTATCAAGGTAATCTTATTGACACTTTACCCATAACCTTAACTGACAAACCAAGTTTTAGTCTTACAAAATACCTTTTAGATCATAAAGTCATTATTCTTTGCCTTTTAATTATACTGGTTATTCTGGGACTTTTAATTAAGCGCCATCAAAATAAGCAAAAATCTCCAAAGAAACGTAGGTGAGTTATGAAAAATAAAAACATTTATATGTTAAAAAGTTTTTTCAAAGTCATGTCGGGGGATAATAAAGAAACCAAACTAGTTATTCCTGATATGTATACCAAAGATATTCAAAGTATTGATTATCATTATTTAAAAAAACAAAAATTAACTAATCTAATTTTTGATATTGATAATACCATTTTAAAAGTCAACGATATTCAAGTCCCAGATGACATTAAAACATTTTTTGGCACTTTAGAAAAAGATGGCTTTAATATTTGTATTCTTTCCAATAATGATAAAGAGCGTGTGTTACCCGTAGCCTATGCTTTGCAAACAGGATACTTATTTAAAGCGGGGAAACCTTTCCCAGAAGCATTTGATAAAGCCTTAATCGCTTTAAATTCCAAAAAAGAAAACACCGCCATGATAGGGGATCAAATGCTCACCGATATTAAAGGCGCTAATGAATATGGATTATATAGTATTCTGGTTGATCCCGTTAGTAATCAATATGATCTTAAAACCGGCACTAGTCGTATTTTACAAAACCAAATGATCAAAAAACTGTCCAAAAAGCGCAAATTCGCTCACGGTCAGTATTATATAAAGGAGAGAAAATTATGACACCCCATAATGAAGCCAAATTAGGTGAAATCGCTAAAAACGTTATTATGCCGGGCGACCCATTAAGAGCCAAATATATTGCCGAACATTATCTTGATAATTATAAACTAGTTAATCAAATTCGAGGAATGTATGCGTATACGGGCACTTATAAAGGCAAACCAGTTACCATTATGGGCTCAGGCATGGGAATGCCCAGCATGGGCATTTATGCCTATGAACTTTTTAAATTTTATCAGGTGGAGAAAATAATTCGTCTTGGCTCAGCCGGAGCTTACACCGAAAATTTAGAAATATTCGATTTAGTTTTAACCGATAAAGCTTATACTGCTAGTACTTTTGCCCAAGCCTTAAATGGTGAAGTATGTCACGAAATTAAAGCTGATATTAGTTTAAACGAACATATTTTAAACACCGCCCAAGAGCTTGGATATAAAATTACTCTTGGCAATACCAGTAGTAGCGATGTTTTTGACGAATATGCGACATCGCCAGCAGCTTTAAAAGCCTTAGTCCCACCTGATGCTATCGCCACGGAAATGGAGGCATTCGCCCTTTTATATTTAGCTAATATGTTTGGTAAAAAAGCGGCCACTATTTTAACGATTGTCGATTCCATGTATAAAAATCATCATGCCACAGCCGAGGAACGTCAAAAAGCTTTGAATAAAATGATTGAATTAGGTCTTAATGCCATAATTTAGCATAAACTAGGCCATAATACAAAAAGAGGTGAAATTATGAATTATACAAAATATGATATGGGTAATTATAATTTATATTTAATAAAAAACGATAAATTTAAAACAATTAGTTTATCGATAAATTTTAGACGTCCAAATACACGCGAGGACGAAGTGAAAAGAGCTATCCTAACTAAAATGCTACCTTTAGCTACAGCTCAGTACCCTAGCTTAGATAAACTTTGCCAAGCTAAAGCGGAGCTTTATACCCCAAGTTTAAATCTTACTTCGGCAGCTAGTGGGCAAGAACGTTGGATTTGCCTCGAAAGCTCTTTTGTTAATGAAAAATATACTGAGCCAGGCATGAATGCGAAAACTTTAGCTTTTATCATGGACTATATTTGGCATCCTTACATAGTCGCAGATAGTTTTGATCCGAAAATTTTTGATATTTGCCGTCATGAATATATTGAGAGTCTGCGTAGCTTAAAAGATGATGCAGATAAATACAGTCGTGAGCGAGCTTGGGAAGAAATGCAAATCTACGATTTTAAAGAAATGTTACCCGATGAATGTATCGAATTTGCGAAAACCTTAACCGCTCAAGATTTATATCAATATTATTTATCAATATTTGAAGAGGATTGTTTAGATATTTTTATAACGGGGCAATTTGACGATGAAAAAATTAAAACAGAAATAGCTAAACACGTCAAAGGAAATTTCAAACCTAGTTATAAAAACCGTTTTATTATCCAAACTGATGATCGCTCTGATATTAAAAAAGTAACCGAAAATAGCGAGAATGAACAAAGTAAATTGATTATTGGTTTAAAATATATTGAGCCGACTGATTACGAATTAAGATATGTATCCTTAGCTTATAATAACATCTTGGGCGGGGGCTGGAATTCTAAATTAAATAAAGTTGTCCGTGAAGAAAACTCTTTATGTTATTATATTTTTGCCAGCCGTAAAATGACCTTTGGCATTGCTTTTATTAATTCTGGTATTGATAAATATGACGTTTCTAAAGCTTTAGAATTAATTAAAAAGCAAATGGAAAAAATGCGGCAAGGGGAAATTAGCGAAGAAGAATTACAAACAGTTAAAGATATTTACCACAATGCTATCATTGATATTGAAGATAACCAGTTTAGTATTCTCAGTAGTGTGATTGCGGAAGTATTTAATGGAAATGATAATTCACAAACCCGTCTGGCTAAAATGGATAAAGTTACGATTGATGATATTGCTAGTTTTGCTAAAAAAGTTAAAATCGATACCATTTATTTATTAGAAGGGGGAAATACTAATGCAAAAGAAAACCTTTAATAAATTAGACTTAGATGTTTACGAAGAAGTCTTGGATAATGGACTTCGCATTTATATTGCACCCATTAGTAGAGTCTCAGCCCATGTGGCTATGACGAGCCTTTATGGTAGTGCCATCATGGAATTTAAACCATTAGGTCAAGATGAATACTTTAAAATTCCGGCTGGCACCGCTCACTTTTTGGAGCATAAAATGTTTGCTAAAGAAGATGGCCAAGATATTATGGATATTTTTCAAAAAAATGGTGCGCGTAGTAATGCTTATACCAATAATCATATCACCAGCTATTATTTCAATGCCCCTAATCACTTTTATGAAAATTTAGAAAATCTTCTAAATTGTGTAACAATACCTTATTATACCGCTGAAAATATCGAAAAAGAAAAAGGCATCATTGACCAAGAAATCAAAGCTGGTTTTGATGATCCAACTGGACTATGTTATTATACGTCCTTGCTTAATACTTTTAAAGAGTATCCTTATCGTTATCCTGTCGCCGGTTATTCTAAGACAATTAAGAATATTAATGCCGATATTTTGTATAATTGTTATAACACCTTTTATCATCCCGCTAATATGCTTTTAACCATTGCCGGTGATGTCAATCCTGAAGAAGTTATTAGTTTTGTTAAAAATTATTATGCTAAAAAAGATTATCCACCTTTAAAAACTATTGAAATAAAACATTATGATGAACCGCAAGAAGTTTTAAAAAAAGACGAAACTATTCATAAAGATATTACTAATAATATTATTGAAATGGCTTATAAAGTTTCTATCAAAGATAATCCGCTTAGCCTTTTAAAAATCTTATCTTATATTGGAATTTATCTCGATATTAAATTTGGCGCGATTTCCAAATTTAATAAAGAAGCGATGGAAAACAAAAACATTCTTTATCAAGTAGGTTATATGATGGATAATGTAGGAGATTATATCTTCATTGATTTTGATACCTCGGTGGTCAAAGTTGATAACATCTTTGATTTAGTTAATGAAAATTTAAATAACCGGGATTTTTCCGAGCAAGAATTTAATCTGATTGTAAAAAACATCATTAAATCCTTAGTCTTGATGAGTGACAATGTTTACAATATTAGTAACACGCTTATTATGCATATTTGCCGATATGGCAGTATTCAATATGACATTTATAATTTTTATCAAAGTCTCAACTACGAAGAATGCCGAAAATTGATTAACAGCTTAGACTTTAGTCATTACACGCGAACAATAATTGCCCCTAAGAGTTGATTTTTAATTAAAAATGTGATAAATTAGTAAGAGCTAGGAGGAATAGTATGCAAATACTGTTAATAATTGTATCAATTTTATTAATTGCCATTGTAATTTTACAAAGTAGTAAGTCCGCCTCAGCTAGTAGCAGTATTATGGGTGGAAATGATGAACTATTTGCTAACCGTAAAGAACGAGGTAGTGAGCTGTTTATTACCCGATTAACTGCAGCTCTTGGCGTGGCATTCTTTGTTATTTGTATTGTTATGGAATTTGTCGGATAAATAATAGCAATCGCTATTATTTTTTTAACCATAGCTGAATATATTTACTTGGGAGGTATGAAATGTTAAAAAACAGCCTGGATGATGTACAACCAGACAATTATGATGTTATTCGAAAGGCTCCATGCTTGGATTTAGAGTTTGTTGATGATAGTAAAGAAGCTTCTTTAGATCGTTTTATCAATATTGTGCGTGGAGCTGTTGATAGTTATAAAATAGGCAAACGAAATAAAGCCCAATTTCATGAGGCCATTTATTGGGCTTGTGAAGATACAGCTGTTGTTTTAGATGTAAATAAACCATATGGTGTTTATGGCGATGTAATTGTTACTTCAGATTATATTGACTCATCATTATTAGAAACAATGACTTTTGAAGAATTTTTCCAAAGCACGGAAATTAAACTCCAAAGTTTAAGTGAAGGGACTTGTTCAAAGGAAGCCTTTTATCGCCGAATTAAAAGCAATTGTGACAGTTATTCAAACACTCTTAGACAAAAATCCGTTTCCAAACAATACACTAAAAAAGCGATTTAAATCGTTTTTTCTTTATCAATGGTAAAACTAAGAAATAATTTTGGGTTTATATAAAGTTTTTAGTTGATATTCTTTTACAGAAAATAATAGAGCAATCTATTATTTTTTCATTTTTTTTGTTATAATTAAATAAGGTGGGAATATGAACATATATGGACAAACACTAGAAGAATTAGAAAACTATTTTGCAACCAAAAATCAAAAAAAATTCAAAGCAGCTCAAGTCTATGACTGGCTTTATAAAAAAAGAGTTAATTCTTTTCATGATATGACCAATATTAAAAAAGAAATAATCATTAGTTTAAGCCAAGACTTTTCCATCCAAAAACCTAAAATTTTACAAAAACAAAGTGGTAAAGATGTTCATAAATACCTTTTAGAGTTAAACGATAATTCTAAAGTTGAAGCCGTTTTAATGCTTCATGACTATGGTAATAGTTTGTGCATTTCTACGCAAGTTGGTTGTAATATGGGCTGCGCTTTTTGTGAAAGCGGGCGCCAAAAGAAAAAACGCAACTTAGAAGCTGATGAAATGGTTAGTCAAATTCTTTTAATTGAAAAAGATTTAGGCTTAAGAATTTCGCATATTGTTTTAATGGGGATCGGCGAACCCTTTGATAATTATGATAATGTTATCAAATTTATTCAGATAATTAACAGTAATAAAGGCATCGATATTGGCTCTAGGCATATTACAGTTTCCACTTGTGGTATTGTTCCTAAGATTAAACAGTTTGCACGCGAGTCTTTGCAAGTTAATTTGGCCATAAGTCTCCATGCTCCTAATGATAAACTTCGCAGTCGTTTAATGAAAATCAACAAAGTATATCCCTTAAAAGATGTTATAGACGCGGTTAAATACTATATTGCCCAAACTAATCGCCGAGTGACCTTTGAATATATTATGTTAAAAAATGTTAATGATGGATTTGAAGAAGCTGAAGAGTTAGCTAAACTTTTAAAAGGTTTAAATGCCTATGTTAATCTCATCCCTTATAATGAAACAAGTCACATTGATTTTCAAAAAACAAGCGAAAGCCATATCATGAGATTTTATGATATTCTCAAAAAAAATCATATCAACGTCACTGTTAGACGTAAATTCGGTAGTGAAGTAGCCGCCGCCTGCGGTCAATTAAGGTCGAGTTACGAGGAGGGAAAATAATGGAATATTCTTATTTAACAGACCCAGGAAAAATTAGGGACCATAACGAAGATAGTGTTACTATTGTAAAAAATGGAAATGGAGAAATCCTCATGGCTGTTGCTGATGGCATGGGCGGTCATAAAAATGGTGAAGTTGCCTCGTCAATTGCTATTACCAATATTGGCAAACGCTTTATGGCAACTAGCACGGTTGGAAATAAGGAAGATGCCATTGCCTTTATCAAAGAAATTGTCAGTGAAGCTAATATTTTACTTTATAAATATACCCAAGAAAATCCCGAAAGTAATGGTATGGGAACAACTATCGTCTTAGCTTTGTTAACTCCAGACTTTTTACTATTTGGAAACATTGGTGATTCGTCAGGTTTTGTCATCAAAAATGACAAAATGTATAAAATAACCACCGATCATACTTTAGTTAATTTATTAGTCAAATCGGGTGAATTAACCGAAGAAGAAGCTAAAGACCATCCGCGCAAAAACGTTCTTATGCGAGCTTTAGGGGCTAATATGACCGTCGAAATGGATGTCTTTGATGTCGAAACTGATATTGATGGTATTTTCCTTTGCAGTGATGGTCTGACCAATATGCTTGATAAAGAGCAAATCGAGAAAGTTTTAGCCAGTGATCTAACCATTGACGAAAAATTGCAAAAATTAATTTTAAAAAGTAATAACCGTGGGGGAACAGATAACATATCCGTAGCTTATTTAAATAAGGAGGTAACAGAAAATGATAAATAAAGGACAAAAAATAAATGACCGTTACGAAATAATTCGTTCCATCGGGGAAGGGGGAATGGCTAATGTCTATTTAGCTTACGATACTATTTTAGATCGCAAAGTGGCCGTTAAAATTTTAAGAGGCGATTTAGCTGACGATGAAAAATTTGTTCGTAGGTTTCAGCGCGAAGCTATTTCAGCCAGCTCTTTAAGTCATCCCAATATTGTTGAAGTATATGACGTTGGCGAAGATGACGGTAAATATTTTATTGTCATGGAATATGTTGAGGGTAAAACGTTAAAACAATTAATTAAAAAACGCGGAGCCTTAACTTTGCCAGAAGTAATTGATATTATGTTGCAACTTACTTCTGCAATTGCTCATGCTCACGAAAGCTATATCATCCACCGTGATATTAAACCACAAAATGTTATCATTTTAGAAGATGGTCGTGTTAAAATCATGGACTTTGGTATTGCCGTTGCTTTAAATAGCAATGAATTGACGCAAACCAATAGTGTCATGGGAACCGTTTATTACTTGCCGCCAGAGCAAGCTAATGGTGGAGCTACCACTATAAAAAGTGACATTTATTCTTTGGGTATTTTGATGTATGAATTAGTTGTTGGACGCGTACCTTTCAAAGGTGATAGCCCTGTTGAAGTTGCCATTAAACAAATGCGTGAGACTATTCCCGATTTGACAACCGCCAATCCTGATATTCCCCAAAGTATTGAAAATATCATTTTAAGAGCTTGTGCTAAAAATCCGAAAAATAGATATGATTCAGTTTTAGAAATGCATGAAGATTTAAAAACAGCCCTAGATAAAGATCGTTTTAATGAAGCCAAAAATGTCTATGAATATCCAGAAAATAATTTTGACGACGATGATTTAGAAATGCCAAAAACTAAACGAAGTGATCGCACCAGTGAAAAAGAAGAAAAACGGAAAGATAAAAAGCTAAATAAAACCATTAAAATTGTTAGTATTATAGCTGCAATTCTCGCTTTTGCTTTAGTCTTTATCTTCTTCATTTATCCTCGCTTTATTTCCAAACCATCAATTGAAGTCCCTGATGTGTCAGATATGAGTGTATCTCAAGCGGAGTCACTTTTAGAAGAAAAAGGCTTTGAAGTTGCGACTAAAACCAAAAAACAAAGTAGTGATGAAATCAAAGAAGGCAAAGTGATCGAAACTGATCCGGAAGCCGGGCGTACTATCAAAAAGGGAACTAAAATAACTTTAATTGTTTCTAGCGGAACCAAAAAAATTACCATTGAAGATTATACCGGTGAAAATTATTATGAAATCAAAGCGAAATTAGAAGCAGCGGGTATCGAAGTAGAAACAGATACTAAAGATGTTCCAGAAACTCAAAACCCTGAAGAAAACACTATTTTAAGTCAAGATGTTAAAGCTGGGGAAAAATTAGGTAAAGGGGATACTATTATTCTAACAATTCCAAACATTTATACTGTTTATCCAGATTTTGTGGCTGAAAGTTATAGTGTTGTTGATGTCCGTAATTTTGCAACAAAACATGATCTTACTTTAGAAGTCCAAGAACAGGCCGATTCTAGTAAACAAGATGGCACAATTATCTATCAAAATATGGCTGCTGGCACTAAAGTAAATAAAGGAGCCACGCTTAGAATTACTGTGGTTAAAAACACGGTTACAGATACTAATCAAAACACTGATACGAATAACGAGTAGGTGAATCATGCAAGGAAGAATAATCAAACAAATAAGTAATGATTATACTATCAAAAGTCAAAACCGAGAATATATTTGTAAGCCAAGAGGAAAATTTCGTAATCTTGGCCTTTACCTTTTAGTTGGCGATTTTGTCGACTTTGATGAACAAAATCATTATATTTTAAATATTTATCCGCGTAAAAATGAACTCAATCGTCCGGCGATTGCCAACATTGATCAGGCTGTGATTGTTACTAGTTTAAAAAGCCCCGATTTTGATGCTAATTTACTTGATAAATTATTAGCGATCATTGAGTTTAACAACATTAAACCCATAATTGTTTTTACCAAAAGTGATTTGCTCACTTCTGATGAATTAAAGCAGTTAACACCTACTATGGACTATTATAAAAATATTGGTTATGATGTTTATATGAATTATGATCTTGAACATATTAAAGGTATTTTTAAAGATAAAGTTAGTGTTTTTACTGGCCAAAGCGGAGCAGGCAAATCTACCTTACTAAATAATTTGGATAATCGTTTAAATATCAAAACTGCAGAAATATCTAAAGCCTTAAATCGGGGTAAACATACCACTAGACATACGGAACTTTTAGAAGTAGAAGATGGCCTTATTGCCGATACTCCCGGGTTTTCTGCGGTCAGTTTTCATGGCATGACCAAAAGTGATATTCGTGATAGTTTCATTGAATTTAATAAGTATCGAGAAGCTTGTAAATATCGTGATTGTATGCACGATAAAGAAGATAGTTGTCAAATAAAGACTTTAGTACATGCTAACAAAATTTTGCCAAGTCGTTACGAAAATTATTTAAATTTTATTAATAAAGGGTGATTAATTATGAAAATATCTGCATCATTTTTAAAAATTCAAAATGATAAAGTGAATATCCAAACGTTAGCAAAGGATGCCGACTATTTACATTATGACATTATGGATGGTTATTTTACGTCAAGTAAAACTTTAACCTTTGAAGAAATGAAAACTAATACAGTGGGAATAAAAACTCCAAAAGACATTCATTTAATGGTTGAAAATATCTATCAATATGTAGATAAGTATGCGACTTTAAAACCTGAAATTATCACTTTCCACTTTGAAGCGACTAAAGAAGTAGACAAAGTAATAGAATATATTAAAGCTAAAAAGATCAAAGTAGGATTAGCTTTAAATCCCGATACTCCAGTTACCGCAATTATTCCTTATTTAAAACAGTTAGATTTAGTTTTAGTGATGTCCGTAGAAGCTGGGGCTGGGGGTCAACCATTCATTGACATTACAGATAAATTAGATTATTTAGATGATTATCGTAAGGGGCATCATCTAAACTATTTAATTGAAGTAGATGGGGGGCTTAACCCTGAGACTATTTCTAAAGTTTCTAAAGCTGATATTATTGTGGTTGGCTCTTATATTACTAATAGTCATGATTATCACCAAGCGTTTCAAAACTTAAAATCTAAAGCGTTTACCTTAGCTGAATTAATGGGAGTAATTGTTATTTTAAGTATTTTAGCCGTTATCGTTACAGTGGCCGTAGATATAAGCCTTAAAAATAGTCGCTTTACTACTTGTGAAGCTCAGGAGACTAGTTTAATTGAGGCAGCAAAAATTTGGTCCTATGATCATCCCCAAGAACTTCCACAGACAGCGAGCGAATCGGTAGATGTATTTGTCAATAATGATTTGATCGCTGGCCAATATATGGAGGAAGAATTAACCAATCCGATGACGGAAAAACCATATTCAAATTCTACTAAAATTAAAATTACAACTACGACAGGTGAGGATTATGTTTATACTATTGAATATGGAGCGGATGATAAAAGTTGTCAAAAATAAAGGAGGTTATTATGAAACAAATTACGGTTGATGGAAACGAAGCTTGTGCCCAGGCTTCTTATCTTTTTACAGAAGTAGCTGGTATTTATCCAATAACACCATCAAGCCCAATGCCAGAGAGTATCGATAAGTGGGCCAGTAATGGAAAGAGAAATCTCTTTGGCTATCCGGTTAAAGTTATCGAAATGCAAAGTGAAGCCGGAGCGATTGGCCTTGTTCATGGTTCTTTGCAAGCGGGCTTATTAACGAGCACCTATACAGCTAGCCAAGGCTTACTTTTAATGGTCCCCAATATGTATAAAATTGCGGGAGAAATGCTCCCGTGCACGATGCATGTGGCGGCCCGTAGTTTAGCTACTCATGCCTTGAGTATTTTTGGCGACCATCAAGATATTTATGCTACCAGAAGTACCGGTTTTTGTATGCTATCTTCTTCCAGTGTTCAAGATGCTTATTATCTAGCTTTAGTGGCCCATCTTTCTGCGCTTAAAGCCTCTTTGCCGTTCATGCATTTTTTCGATGGTTTCCGCACTAGTCATGAATATAATAAAATAACGGTTTTAGACGATGATGAAATAAAGCCCTTACTTGATCAGGATGCTTTAGCTAATTTTCGCGCCAAAGCCTTAAATATTCAAAATCCGGTCACAAGAGGCACGAATCAAAATGGCGATATTTATTTTCAATTAATGGAATCGCGAAATAAATTTTACGATCAGGCAGTGGATATTACTATAAGTTATATGGAAAAGATTAATAGTATAGCCAAGACCGATTATAAGCCATTTAACTATTATGGTCATCCCCAGGCTAAAAAGATTATTGTGGCCATGGGGTCAGTTTGTGAAACAATTAAAGAAACCATTGATTATTTAAATGATGAAATTGGGCTTGTTGAAGTCCATTTATATCGTCCTTTTAGTGTCAAGCATCTTTTAAAAGTTTTACCGGCTAGTACTAAAAAAATAGCAGTTTTAGACCGCACTAAAGAAGCTGGAAGTCAAGGAGAGCCTTTATACCTTGATATTACTGCGGCCCTTAAAGATCAGGATATAACCATCGTCGGAGGGCGTTACGGATTATCTAGTAAAGATACTACTCCGGGAATGATCAAAGCCGTTTACGATATGTTAGATAAACCCCAAAATAACTTTACGATTGGAATCGATGACGATGTGACAAATTTAAGCTTAGCATATAGTGAAATTACCACCAATCAAAGTGAAGAATTTTTAATATATGGTTATGGTAGTGATGGAATGGTCAGTGCCGCAAAATCAATTATTCAATTAATTGGTGATCATACGGATAAATATGTCCAAGGTTATTATGAATATGATTCCAAAAAGTCTGGGGGTATTACGGCTAGTCATTTGCGCTTTTCCAATCAAAAAATTCGTTCCACTTACTTTGTCAGCCATCCCAAATTAATTGTTATTACAAAAGATACATATTTAGAAGATTTTGATCCGGTTAGTAAAATTGAGCCTAATGGTATTTTAATTATTAATACAATCAAAACGGAAGCTGAAATTTTAACGGCTTTAAATCCTTATAAACAAATGCTGAGAGAAAAAAATGTGAAACTTTATATTATCAATGCTTATGCTTTGGCGCGCAAATGCGGGTTAAATAATAAAGTAAGCATGATTATGGAAAGTGCCATTTTGTCTTTAACTGATTTAATAGATTATAAGCAGGCAATCACTTATATCAATGAATTTATCGATAAAAAATTCGGTCAAAAAAGCATGGATATTGTTAAAGCGAATATTTTGGGCGTCCAAGAAGCCCCCAAATATCTTAAAGCCGTTGATTTGAACGATGAAACAGCCGCCTTAGATTTTAAAACAGAAGATATTTATGATGTTATTGCTCGCCGCAAAGGGGACTCTTTAAAAGTATCGGCATTTACTGGAATGCAAGATGGAACTTTTCATCATACTAAACCATCTGGCCGTGGAATTAGTGATCTTGTTCCAGCTTGGATTAATGAAAACTGTATTCAGTGTGGTATGTGTTCTTTAGTTTGTCCGCATGGTGTCATTAGACCTTTTCTATTAAATGAAAGTGAATATCAAAAAGCCCCAGAAAGCATTAAACAAAAGTGTTTACCTGCACTTGGCGTTAAAGATCATTATTATATTATTGGGGTTTCAAAAGAAAATTGCACTGGCTGTGGAGTATGTATTAATACTTGTCCAGGCAAAGCCGGTCATAAAGCTTTAACTTATGAAAAGATAGCTATTGATGAGGATTTTAATTATTTAGAAAAACATATTACCGATAAGGAAAAGTTTAAACGTGAGACCATTAAAGGAAGTCAGTTTAAACCGCCAAAATTTGCTTTCCATGGGGCCTGCGCGGGCTGCGGGGAAACGGCCTACATTAAACTTTTAACACAATTATTTGGGGATAATATTATGATAGCTAATGCCACCGGGTGTTCTTCGATTTACGGGGCTAGTATGCCCAATAACCCTTATAATGTGCCTTGGATAAATAGCCTTTTTGAAGACAATGCCGAATTTGGCTATGGTATTTTAATGGGCTATGAGACGGCTCGGGAACGTATTAAATATTACATGGAGCAACATCAAGATGAATTATTTACTAAATGGCTTGAAAATAGTGGGGACTATCAAATAACTAAAGAAGTCTATGAGCAAATAGATTATCAAAAACATCCTGTATTAGCTGACTTGAAAAACTATATTATTGCCCGCTCTATTTGGACAATTGGTGGTGATGGCTGGGCCTATGATATTGGTTTTGGTGGTATTGATCATGTCCTTTCAAGTAATGATAATGTGAATATTTTAGTCCTCGATAGTCAGGTTTACTCTAACACTGGTGGTCAAGCCTCAAAAGCAACGCCTAAAGGTGCCGTTGCGCAATTTGCTAGCCATGGTAAACAAACTGTTAAAAAAGATTTAGCCAGAATTGCGATGAATTATCCAAATGTTTATGTGGCAACTGTTAGTTTAGGCGCCAATATGATGCAAACTATCAAAGCATTGAAAGAAGCTAATCGACATCAAGGGCCATCCATCGTCATTGCTTATACGCCATGTATTTCTCATGGAATAAAAGGCGGCATGCAAGGCAGTGTGAGTATGGAAGCTTTAGCTACTAAATGTGGATATTTTCCAATTTTCCGCTATGACGGTCAAACATTTACTTTAGATAGTAAAAATCCAGATTTTGATTTATACGAAGAATTTTTAAATAGACAAACTAGATATAGCATGTTAAAGGCTGTTAATCCAGATAAAGCGAAAACTTTACTTGAGGAAAACAAAGCTAATGCGCTTGCTAGGTTTAATTATTATCAAAATTTAACCAAATAGACTTTAGAAAAAATTTCTAAAGTTTTTTATTTATAAGGAGAGTGGATTAAAAATGGAAAAATCAAGAAGAATTAATAAATAAAACGATAGGCTGCTTGAGGTTTATATATGATTACTGTTTAGCTGTTAAAATAAAAGAATATAAAAAATAAAACAGCTTATGAGCAAATAAAACAAATACCATCTTTAATTAAATACTTATCCATGACATAAATTTTGCGAAAGAAAAAAAGTTATTAGGGTAGCGCCTATCCGATATTGGTCTATGGAGAAATTTACATTTAGAAAAAGCTTACTACAAGGTAAGCTAGGCAAAATTTATTTTGTTTTTTGTCAAATGAAAAGGAAATAGACGATTAATCTTGTATGATATATATAGGGAGTAAGACTATTAACAAAAAATGCCAAAACATATGTTTTTATGCCACTAATTATGTTATAATAAACAAAAGGACAGCTCCCCCTGAAGGGCTGTCCTAATAAAAGAATAAAAAGGGGCTGGCTAGTTTACACTAGCGCCAATCCAATATAAATTGAATTGGTGATAACTATAATACCACAAAATTTTAATATGTCAACATTTTTTTGTTAAAATTTAAAAAAAGGAGAATTTTATGACTGATTTAACCACAATAAAAGGCCTTGGTCCAACCACTATTAAAGATTTACAAGCTCTTGGAATTAAAAATGCTGAAGATCTTGTGACTTATTATCCTTTTCGCTATGAAGTTATAGAAAAAAGTAATATTAATAATCTCCAAGACGGTGATAAAATAATTATCGATGGTTTTTGTGAAAATAATCCCAATGTTTTTCATTTTTCACGTAAATTAAATAAAATGTCTTTTCGCCTTAATACGGGGGAACGTCTTTTAAACATTACTATTTTTAACCGGGCTTTTTTAAAAAATAGAATTGCAATTACAACTCCGCTGACAGTTATTGGTAAATACGATAAAAAGCATAATGCTATCACTGCCAGTGATCTTAAATTTGGTCTTATTACTAAAACGGTTATTAATCCAGTGTATCATAGCTCCTTTAAATTAAATAGTAAAAAAATTAATAAACTGGTGAGTTTAGTTTTGGGGAAAATCAATATTCCTGATTATATTCCTGATAGTTTAAACGAAAAATACCATTTTATGGATAAAGCGGCGGCTATTAGAGCGGTGCATTACCCCATAGATATGGATAAAACTGATCTGGCCCGTCAGAAACTAAAGTATGAAGAGTTATTCATATTTATGTTAAAAATGAATTATTTAAAAAATAATAAGCAAATTAATATCGGTTTAGCCCGTCACGTGGATTATGCTCAAATTGACCAGCTTATTCATAATTTAGACTTTCAACTAACCCAAGATCAGCTTAGTAGTATTAGGGACATCTATCATGATTTAACTAGTCCCAAACGGATGAATCGCCTATTACAAGGGGATGTGGGTAGTGGAAAAACGATTGTATCTTTTATTAGTCTTTATATTAATTATTTGGGTGGCTATCAAGGGGCTTTAATGGCGCCCACGGAAATTTTAGCTCAACAACATTTTAATAACATAACAAAATTATTTCCAACTCTAAATATTGCATTATTGACTGGTAAAACTAAGGCTAAAGAACGGCGCATTATTACTACGGATTTAGCAAGTGGGAATATCGATATTATTATTGGGACTCATGCTTTAATAAGCGAGGGGGTAACTTATAAAAATTTGGGCTTAGTTATTACCGATGAACAACATCGCTTTGGGGTGAATCAGCGAGGCAATTTAAAAAATAAGGGGATAACCCCTGACATTCTTTATATGAGTGCCACTCCCATTCCGCGTACTTATGCCTTGACTTTATATGGCGATATGGATATTTCTTCCATTAAGACTATGCCTCAGGGGCGTAAAAGAGTTAAAACAATTTTAAAAAGTAATAAAGAAATCAAAGATGTTCTTTACCTCATGTTAGATGAAATAAAAAAAGGGCACCAAATTTATGTTATTGCTCCTTTAGTGGAGGATAGTGAGAAAATTGATCTGGAAAATGTAAATCAGCTTGAAGAGAAAATGCAAAAAGCTTTTGGGAAAATATGTAATATCGGAACTTTACATGGCAAAATGAAAGCTGATGAAAAAGATCAAATTATGGAAAAGTTTAAAAATAATGATATTCAAATTTTAATTAGCACTACGGTTATTGAAGTTGGGGTTGATGTAGCTAATGCTACTATGATGGTTATTTTTGATAGTTTTCGCTTTGGCCTTTCAGCCCTTCACCAATTAAGAGGGCGCGTAGGCCGTAATGCGTTAGATTCTTATTGCATTTTGATAAGTGATCGTGAAACTAGACGTTTAAAGGTTTTGACAGAAACTAACGATGGTTTTAAAGTCAGTGAAGAGGATTTCCTTTTAAGAGGTAGTGGGGATTTATTTGGACAAAAGCAAAGCGGTGATATGTGTTTTAAAATTGCTGATTTAAAACAAGATTACAATCTTTTGTTACAAGCTAAAGAGGATAGTCAAGCTTTTTTAGACAGTCAAGATTATGTCAACAAAAAATACGAACACATTCGTAAAATCGTTGAAAAATCAAGTAATTTAGATTAAAAAAATTAAATTTATGGTTAAATTATTATTATGTCAATAACTTAGGAAAATGTCTTAAAAAAAATTAAACATAAGCGTTAGGCATATACATGATATGTATGTGCTTTTTCTAACTGACTTTTGAAAGAATTTGCTTTCCAAGGGTGTGACATAGG
>CALVJP010000044.1 GCA_944332215.1 uncultured Bacilli bacterium | reverse complement strand
TTTCATATGGTTAAAACCTGCTTTCTATTTTTTTAGACAATTAAATTATAAAGCATTTTTTAGGTTTTAACCATTTTTCTTTGTTTATAATGGTTAGTTTTATAAATCTCCCCACTTTGGAAACGCTCAAGCGTACT
The DNA here is from genome assembly GCA_944332215.1 of uncultured Bacilli bacterium. Lineage (GTDB taxonomy): Bacteria > Bacillota_I > Bacilli_A > RF39 > UBA660 > Coprosoma. Next base: position 23,385 of record CALVJP010000044.1, on the reverse strand, counting down.
ATTTCAATTGACAAAAATAATATTTGTGATAGAATAAGCATCGTTTTCAAAAGGGAGTAGGTATAATGCTAAGTGAAGAAGTATAGAAAAATTACGAATAGCCTTACAAGAGGAATTACAAAAAATTCCTGAATTTGATGTGGAAAGAGCTTATGATGAAAGTTATAGGTACGAAAGAATTAAATTAAGCACAGACATATTAGAGCAAATTATTTTTAAAGAAGAAATGGGCTGTAAACACATAGTTTTTTCTGGATTAACATTAAGAAAACTAGACTTGTCAGAAGTAGATTTTGCTGGCGTTGATATAACGTCCACTGATTTAAGTTATACAAACGCTAATATAAATCCACAAACTGTTTATCGTAAAAGTTTATATTGCGCCAATTTAGCTGGCTTAGATTTAAGCGGTAAAGATTTTACTGATGTTTATATAAAAATGGCTAATTTAAGTAATACAGGTGCTAATATCGATCCCCAAACCGTTAAAAACAAAAGTATATATGGCACAAATTTGTCCGGTTTATATTTAGGTGATAAAGACTTTACTAATGTTTATATAACAATGGCTAATTTGAGTAATACAGAAGCTGATATAGATCCTCAAAAGATCTTATTTAAAAGTTTAGCAGGCACTAATTTAACCGGCTTAAATTTATACAATAAAGATTTTACTGGTGTTAGTATATACGGAGCTAATTTAAGAAATACCGGAGCCAAGACTGAGGAAGAGATCATGGATAAATTTATCGGCACTGTCAAAAAATTAGTGAAAGCAAGAAATACCAAAGCAAACTAATTAGTATAATTGCGGTGAAAAGAATAAATAGTCAAGGTGACTAATTATTCTTTTTAAATACATTTTATTTTGATAATATTGGCCGAATATTTATGATTTAGATATTCATATATTTTCCTTGTATTTTTATTTGCTAAAGGGCGTAAAATATAGTATAATTGTAACGGTTAAAAGGTGATAATTTATGAAAGAAAGATTACAAGCAATTGAAGAAAGATATAATGAATTAAATAAGGAATTAACAAATCCTGAAATTTTAAGCGATATAAAAAAAACCACAGAGCTTGCAAAAGAACAAGCTTCCTTAAAAGAAGCCTATGATGCTTTTCAACAATATAAAAAATTAATTGATGATTTAAAAGAGGCAGAAGAATTAACTAAAGATAGTGAACTAGGAGATTTTGCTAAAGAGGAAGTGACGAGATTATCTGAAGAAATTAAAACAATAGAAGATAAAATCGAAATAATTTTATTGCCAAAAGATCCTAATGACGATAAAAATGTTATTGTAGAAATCAGAGGGGCCGCTGGTGGTGATGAAGCCAATATATTTGCCGGTGACTTATATCGTATGTATAGTAAATATGCTGAAAAAGAGGGCTGGAAGCTGGAAATTTTGACCGAAGAACATTCAGATATGGGTGGTTTTCCATTAGTGGAATTTATGGTTAAAGGGGAAAGAGTGTATTCCAAATTAAAATACGAAAGTGGGGCTCACCGAGTACAAAGAGTGCCAGTAACGGAAACTCAAGGCCGAGTACATACATCGACCGCTACGGTATTAGTCATGCCTGAAGCCGAAGAAGTAGATGTCGAAATTAAACCATCCGATTTAAGAATCGATGTTTATCGCAGTACCGGAGCTGGAGGGCAGTGCGTTAATACAACCGATAGTGCTGTTCGTATTACCCATTTACCATCAGGAATTGTCGTGACTTGTCAAAATGAACGTAGTCAAATTCAAAACAAAGAAAAATGCATGCAAATGTTAAGGACCAGACTTTATGAAGAAGAACTTCGCAAACAAGAAGAAGAACTTGGAAGTGTAAGGCGGAGTAAAATTGGCACCGGTGACCGTTCTGAGAAAATAAGGACTTATAATTACCCCCAAAATAGAGTAACCGATCACCGAATTGGTTTTACGACTAAAAATTTAGATAGAGTAATGGAAGGTAATTTAGATGAAATAATCAATGCCCTAATTATAGAAGATCAAAATCGCAAGCTTAGAGGTGAATAATGACCGATACAGAATATTTGAAAAAGTATTTAGCCCCCGAAAAATTAGAAGAAGGCTTTAAAATGCTTAAAGAAGGTTTACCCTTACAATATATCATTGGTAATGTTAATTTTTGTGGGTATACAATTAAAGTTAATCCAAATGTATTAATTCCAAGGTTTGAAACCGAATTATTAGTGGAAAAAACCATTAATTATATCAAAGAAAATTTTAAAAAACCAATTTCAATTATTGACTTAGGTACGGGTAGTGGAGCCATTGCAATCAGTTTAAAAAAAGCTTTGGATTGTCAAATGACGGCTGTTGATATTTCATCAAAAGCCCTAGAATTAGCTTTAGAAAATGCCCAAGATAATGATGCTGAAATAAAATTTATTGAAAGTGATATGCTCGATCAAATTACAGAAAAATACGACGTTATTATAAGTAATCCACCTTATATTGGTTATGGTGAAGAAATTGATGATAAAGTGCGTCATCATGAGCCCGCAATCGCATTATTTGCTGAAAATAATGGTTTAGAGTTTTATGAAAAAATCTTAAGTCAAGCCATTAATAATCTTAAAGAAAACGCTTTAATTGCTTTTGAAATCGGGAAAGATCAAGGTCAGGCCATTAAAGAAATGGCTCTTAAATATTTTCCGCAAGCAATGGTCAAAATTGAAAAAGACTTACCAGGCTTAGACCGTTATGTTTTTATCTTTATCAAAAACACCTAGGTGTTTTTTTTGGTAAATAATGGGGCTTGCAATATATAGGATAATTCGTTATAATAAAAATAGAAAATATAGGGGCTTTTGTAAGGGAGTTTAAAACTATGGAAAACATCTTAGAAGAAAAAATATTAGAATATTTTTATAAATGTAAAAAGAAGCTAACAAGGGACGAAGTGCGCAAGAAAATAGGGATTGCAGGTGAAACCGAGTTAGCTTTTTTTAATACAGCATTAAATCACTTAGAAGAGACCGGGAAACTTTATTTAGATAGCCGGGGGTATTATCATATATATGATGACACTTTACAAGCGGTCCAGGGAACTATCTATATTTCCCGTCGGGGCGATGGTTACGTGCGAATAGCCAGTCATGACCCCGAAAAAGACATGATCAATTATATGATTAGAAATGGTGATTTAAATGGGGCTTTACCTAACGATACTGTCGTAATTATTCCAGAAGCAAAAAAACATCATGGTCATCAATTTGCCATTGTTGAAAAAATCGTCAAACGCCATCCATTTAAAGAAGTATATAAATATATTGATGATAACTTATTAAAATTATGTTGGGTGAATGAAGATGTGTATATTAAATTACATAGTGGCGATGCTAAAGGATTAGTGAAAGGCTCTTTAGTATTAGCTACTCCAGAAAAAAATCCACTTCTAAACGAGGCCGGCTGGAATATTTTTGAAGGCACCATAAGTGATGTCGTAGGTCATATTGATGATCCGGCGAATAGAATTAGAGCCGTAGGCTTGCAATATGGTTTTGATAATAAATTTTCATCCAAAATTCAAAACATAGCTGAGAAATTACCCATTGAAGTTACCGAAACAGACCTGGAAAACCGCGTTGATTTACGTCATGAAGTTATTTTTACAATTGATGGAGCCGATACGAAAGATATTGATGATGCTGTATCAATTAGCCAAGATGGCGATAATTACATTTTAAAAGTCCATATTGCCGATGTTTCTCATTATGTGAAAGACTATCCTGCTTTAGTAGAAGAAGCTGTTGAACGGGGCAATTCTGCTTATCTAGCAGACAGTGTTTTTCCTATGTTTCCACATATAATTTCAAACGGAATATGTTCACTTAATGAAGGAGTTTCCCGCTTAGCTAAAACAGTCGAAATGACAATTAATAAACAAGGAAAAATCATTAATGCCCAAGTTTATAAAAGTGTCATTAGATCACGAAAACAAATGACCTATGATGCTGTTAATCAAATTTTAAATGATGGATTAATCCCTTTGGGATATGAGAGTTATGTTGCTGATTTAAAAATGATGCATAAATTATCAAAAATAATTACCACTGAACGCAAATCACGAGGCAGTTTAGATTTAGATAGCCGGGAGTATAAAATTACAACAGATATAGAAGGTAAACCCCTTAGTATAACTACGCGTAAACAACAAGCTGGAGAAAATTTAATTGAAAACTTTATGATTTTAGCTAATAAAACGGTGACAGAATATTATGGTTATTTAGACTATCCCTTTATTTTTAGAATCCATGAGCCAGTAGAAGCCGATGATTTATTAAAAGTCTTAACCGTTCTTAAAGAACAAGGAATTATTCATGATAAAATTAGTGACATGTTAATGGCTAAAGCTCAGCGGATCAAAGATAATAATCGGGGACAGATCACTTCACAAGATATATTTATGTTGCTAAACTCCGTCAAAGAGACCATATATTATGAAGCAGTTTCCAATGTTATTTTGCGAATTTTTAAAAAAGCTAGATATTCGGCTATTAACTTAGGTCATTTTGGCTTATCAGAAAATGATTATTCACATTTTACTTCCCCAATTAGAAGAGCCGCTGATTTAATAAACCATATTATAATTGACTATATAATGGAACTTAATAATTGCCCTGATCAGGATAGGCAAATGGTATTACTTGATAATTTAGAAAAATTGCAACAAAAATTAGCCTTAATTTGTGAACATATTTCTGAAAAAGAAGTTTTAGCCGATAAAGCTGAGCAGCGCATTGAGGAAATTGAGCAATTTCAATATGTCATAGACAATGCTGATCATTTTGATGGCCCTTTAGCAGCGCGAATTTTGCATATCAATAAATTAGGAGCCCGTATTATCGTTGATGATTTGATAAAAGCGAATATCGATAATGCCGACTTATTTGAGCAAGGATATGCCTATAAACATGAAAGCCGGACTTTTGTTAGAAAAAAACAATGTATCAAATTCGGAAGTGCAATTTGGGTTTCTGGTTTGAACTTATCCGCAGATACCTTAACAATTAATTATGCCAACTTAGCTTTACAAGAAAACGAGTTGATTCATACAAGGGCTCGGCAATATAAAAGACGACATAAAATTGGTCAATAAAGGCCAATTTTTTCAATGTAAATAGCCAATTATTTGACATTATTTATGCGATTGCAATTTATTGATTTTTAAATTATATTACTTTTTGACTTTTTGTTACTTGATGATAAAATGTGTAACAAATACAAAAATAACTGTAAAGTAATATTGGAAAGATAAAAAAGCCTTGTGTAATTATTTACCCGAACAAAAGTATATGTTATAATGTTATTAGGTGATATAAATGCAGGATAAACTTGATATATTATTAAAACAGATAAATTTTCCTGAAGATGAAATAGTAAATTTTGCTGATGGAAAACTAGAAAAAATTGTTTGTAATAAAGCTCAAAATAAGTACGTTTTTTGTTTGACTTTAAAACAGGCCTTACCCTTACCTGTTTATTTAGATTTTCAAAAATTACTTAAAAATAGTTTTAGAACAGTTAAACATGTAACTAGTAAAATTAAAGCAGAAAAATTTGATTTAGCTTTGTTAAAAACTTATTATCGCCATTATTTAGAAGAGTATAGCAAAGCCGCGCCTTTATTAGCCACGTTTATCGAAATTCCGTTAAAATTAACTGATGATAGTTTGATTATTGAAGTGGCCAATAAAGCTGAGGAAATGAAGATAAGTAGCATTAGCGAGGAACTTGAGCAAAAATTAAATGATGCGGGGTTAGCGGTTAAAATAAAAATTACCATAGACGAAGCTAAAGCTTTAGCTATTCAAAAAGAAATTGAAATGGAAAAAACTAGCGAGGTGCCAAAAGTGGCTCCCAAAGAAAATCCAATTATTATGGGCCGCGAAATTAAAAATAAAATTTCAGATATTAGTGCATTAACCTTTGAAATGGATGATGTTTCTGTTGAGGCCAAAGTATTTGGAATTGACACCTTTGAATCACCTAAAAGTGATTTTAAAATTATCACATTAAAGCTTTACGATGGCACCGATAGTATTTATTGTAAAATTTTTTGCCAAGGTGACGATGATTTTAAAAAATATAAGAAAATTCAAGAAAATAAATGGTATAAAATTAGAGGTTATACCAAAAATGATAAATACTCTGGGGAAATTGTTTTAAATGCACGGGATATTAATATATCTAAAAAGCAGGAGGAACAAAGACAAGATTTAGCCCCTGAAAAAAGAGTTGAATTGCATGCCCATACCAAAATGAGTCAAATGGATGGACTAGTAGATGCCAAAACTTTAGTCGAAACCGCTTATAAATGGGGGCATAGAGCAATTGCCATTACCGATCATAACGGCGTGCAAGCTTTCCCGGATGTCTATCATGCCATCTGCGATATTAATAAGAAAAAGGATGGCGAGCCATTTAAAGCTTTATATGGTACCGAACTAACCTTAATTGATGACAGTGTTGATATTGTCATTCGGCCTACGGATGATGGCCTTCTTGAGACAACTTATGTCGTTTTTGACTTTGAAACGACAGGATTTAATGCTGGGGGAGCCGATTCCATTATTGAAGTCGGTGCCGTTAAAATTTGTAATGGTGAAATTATTGACCGTTTTTCAGAATTAATTGATCCTGGGCGCAAATTACCTTTGAAAATTACGGAAGTAACAAATATTACTGACGAAATGCTAAAAGGAAAAGATAATGAAGAAAACGTTATTAAACGCTTTAAAGCGTGGTATGGGCAGTTACCTTTAGTAGCACATAATGCTAAGTTTGATACGTCATTTTTACAGATGGCTTATGAAAAATATAATTTAGGGGAATTAACGAATACCATTATTGATACATTGGAATTATCTAGGACTTTAGATAATAATTTTGCTCGTCATAGTTTATCGGCTTTAGTTAAAAGATACGAAGTACCTTGGGATGAGGATGCTCATCACCGCGCCGATTATGATGCCGAGGGAACGGCTTTAGTTTTTCATAAAATGTTAAAAAAACTAGAAGCCCGTAATTTTACGACGATTAATGATTTTAATAAATTAGTTTCGAAAGATGAAATTCATAAATATGGAACGGCTTATCATGTCAATTTACTGGCTTTAAACCGTGAAGGATTAAAAAATTTATTTAAAATAGTGTCATTAGCCAATACGAAATATTTATATAAAACGCCAAGAATTCTTCGTAGTGAAATTCAAAAACACCGCCAAGGTTTATTAGTTGGTAGTGGTTGCTATGAAAGTGAGATTTTTAGACAAGCTCGAAGTAAATCGGATGAAGAATTATCTAATTTAATTAATTTCTATGATTATGTGGAAGTCCAACCATTGGAAGTTTATGATCATTTAATTCAAATGAATGATTTTGGTAACAAGGCGGAACTGATCGAGCATTTGCGCAAAATTATTCGGGTGACAAAAGAGGCGGGGAAAATTATTGTGGCAACTGGCGATGTGCATCACTTGACACCGGATGATCGTCTTTACCGCGAAATCATTGTTAACCAAAAGGTCCCTGGTGGCGGTAGACATCCACTTTCCCGTAAAGGAATTACGCAAATACCGTCGCAGCATTTACGGACTACTGAGGAAATGCTAGAAGCTTTTAATTTTCTAGGTATGGATGAGGCCAAAGAGATTGTTATTACCAATCCAAATAAGATCGCGGATATGGCGGAAGTTATTGAGGTAATTATTGAAACCGGTGGGATTCCATTTGCTCCTAAAATTGACCATTCGGTTGAGCAGACGTTGAAACTAGTTTATGATAAAGCTAAAGCTGTTTATGGAGATCCTTTACCATATTTGCTGGAGGAACGTTTAGCTAGTGAATTATATGGTAATGAGCCATTAGAAGCCATTAAATATGAAATTGATGAAGAAGGTGTTAGTGAAGATAAAAAAGAGGCGGAAATTTATAAGCGTTTACATGAAGTGATGATTAAGGGGTTTGATGAAGTAAAGGCGTTATTAAAACGCGTGCTTGAAAAACGCGAAAAAGATATAGAAAATATTGATAAAGAAATCGATAACCGTTTAACGGGTATTATTGGAGCTAACTTTGATGTTATATATTTAATTGCTCAAAAATTAGTTAAAAAATCCAATGATGACGGTTATTTAGTGGGCTCGCGGGGCTCAGTGGGATCATCATTTGTCGCCACCATGATGGGAATTACGGAGGTTAATCCGCTTCCACCGCATTATGTGTGTCCAAATTGTCAGCATAGTATTTTTGAACTGGATGGCAAATCTTTAGGAAGTAGTTATGCCAGTGGTTATGATTTACCTGATTTTAATTGTTCGCAATGTGGTACAAAAATGAATAAAGATGGACATGATATGCCATTCGCGACTTTCCTCGGTTTCCATGCTGATAAAGTCCCCGATATTGATTTGAATTTTTCCGATTTAAATCAAGCGGCGGCCCATGAATATACGAAAGTTTTATTTGGCGAAGATAATGTTTATCGGGCTGGAACTATTGGAACTGTGGCTGACAAAACAGCTTATGGATATGTCAAAGGTTACTGTGAAGATAAAGGAATTATTATGCGCACAGCTGAAGTAGAACGTTTAGCTAAAGGCTGTACGGGGGTTAAGCGAACTACAGGGCAGCATCCTGGCGGGATTGTGGTTATTCCCGGTTATATGGATGTCTATGATTTTACTCCTTTCCAATATCCGGCGGATGATGTAAATTCACCTTGGCGAACGACCCATTTTGATTATCATGCGATTGATCAAGATGTGCTCAAATTGGATATTTTAGGGCATTCTGGGCCAACTAAATTAAGAATGGTCCAAGATATAGCTGGAATAGATGTGACGAAAATTCCTTTGGATGATAAGGAAACGATGGAAATTTTTCTATCAACGAAAACGCTTGGAGTAACGCCTGATCAGATCATGGAAGATATTGGGACTTTAGGGATCCCTGAGTTTGGCACGTCATTTACCATTGGTTTAGTTAAAGAAACGAAACCCAAAACTTTTGCTGAGCTGACCAAGATTTCAGGTTTATCACATGGAACTGATGTCTGGAATGGCAATGCTAAAGATTTAATTGATAATAATATTGTGCCTTTCAGCGAAGTTATCGGATGTCGTGACGATATTATGGTGTATTTGATGTATCATGGCCTTCCGGCTTTAAGAGCTTTTAAAATTATGGAATTTGTCCGCAAAGGTAAAGCAAGTAAGGATCCGGAAACTTGGGCGAGTTATGTCGAGGAAATGCAAAATGCAGGAATTGAAGAATGGTATATTAATTCTTGTGCTAAAATTAAATATATGTTTCCCAAAGCCCATGCTGTGGCTTATGTGATAAACGCCTTTAGATTGGCTTATATGAAAGTACATCGGCCAGGAGTTTATTATACGGCTCAGTTTTCGGTGGAATACACAGACTTTGATATTGAAGTAATGATTAGAGGATATGATGCTGTTCGTCAAAGAATGGTTGAAATTATGGGTAAAGGCTTTGAAGCATCAAATAAGGAAAGCAATATTTTGGAATGTTTGAAATTAGCCCTTGAAGCGTTGGCACGCGGGATTACCTTTGCTCCTATAGATATTAATAAAAGTGATGCTTTAAATTTTGTTTTATCGGAAGATGAAAAAACATTAACGCCACCTTTTAAAACGATTGATGGCCTAGGTGATGTGGTGGCCAGAAAGATTGTTGAAGAAAGAGAAAAAGCCCCATTTTTAAGTATTGAGGATTTACAAAAACGTGCTAAAATATCTAATACGTTAATAGAAAAAATGCGCATCATGGGTATTTTAGATGGTATGGATGAATCTAGTCAATTAAGCTTATTTTAACAACTGATTTTTCAGTTGTTTTATAAGCCTTTAGGGCGAATGAGATTTATTTCATTTCTTTGTTCATATATTAATTTTTCTATATATAAATAGTTTAAAAATTTTTGCCATATACTTTTTTACAAGTAGCACAAGTATGTTAAAACTTATAAAGGTGGAAACAATTAATTTCAAAATATGCATGTTTTGCGCTTAATTGCATATTTGTTGGAAGAATCAACTATGATAAGTTGATTTTTTTGTTTGGCTAAAAGTGCAATAAGTTTTTCAAAATGCAGATTTTGTACTTTGAATTTTAATTAAGTTTTGAGCAAGTTTTGAGCAAGTTGTATTGATTAAGCATATTAATTATAGTATAATATTAAATATAACAGAGGTGATACTAATGAATGATTATAAACCACCATTTCAAATTACTCAAACTATGTTAAAAAGAGTTGCTGATATATCTGAAAAAGTAACTAAATTGGATAATTTTTCAAATTTAACAAAAAAACCTTATTTGAGAAAACAAACTAAAATCAATTCTATTCATTCATCATTAGCCATAGAAAATAACAAATTATCATTGGAACAAGTTAGAGATGTTATTGAGGGAAAAATGGTAATTGGATCTAGGCAGGATATTCAAGAAGTAAAAAATGCTTATAATGCTTATGAAATGATAAATGAAGTGAATCCTTATAGTATAAAAGATTTAAAAAGGATTCATGGGGTTATGACTTATTTAACTGTAGAAGGGGCAGGTCAATTTAGAAATGGTAATGAGGGGGTGTTTGACGAAAAAGGCAATTGTATCCATGTATGTCCAAAACCTGATAAAGTTAATGATTTGATGGAACAATTATTTAACTGGATGAAGCAAAGTAAAAAGGAGCTGCATCCATTAATACTATCAAGTGTATTTCATTATGAATTTGTATTTATTCATCCTTTTAGTGATGGGAATGGAAGAACCGTTAGATTATGGCAAAATATAATACTTTATAATTGGAAGCATATATTTGAATACTTACCAATAGAATCACGAATACATAAATATCAAAATAGTTACTATAAAGCAATTGCTAATTGTAATAATAACGGTGACTCTACTGAATTTATTGAATTTATGCTTAAAATGATTGATGAAACACTAGATGAAGCATTAGCTGTACCAAGTACACCAATTAATCAAGAAACAATTAATATAAATAAATTATTGGCTTGTTTGGAAAGAAATGTGCCTTTGAGTGCCAATGAAATAATGGAAAAATTAAATATAAAATCTAAAAACACCTTAAGAAATCAGTATTTACATCCGGCTATTAAACAAGGATTAATTAAATTAACTACACCAGATAAACCTAATAGCAGTAGGCAAATGTATTATAAAGATTAAAATTTTATATAGGCGGTATTTATAATGCTAAAAGGTTTGGAAACAAATTTATGTAAAATAAATTATTCAGATAGTTTAGAGAATTTAGCAGAAGCAACTGTTTCCTAATCTATCGTTTTAATCCAATCGTAGCTGAAATTAATTTTAAGTATCGATCAACGTTTCATTATTGAGCCTAGGTGGTAAATTAAGAATCTACATTTAAGGTGGGTTTTTATTTTGAAGCAGGAATAGTGCTTTAATTAGATTAATATCCATGATATAATTATAGTGGTGATTCTATGGAAAAAATTATATTAGTTGATGGTAATAATCTTTTATTTAGAAGTTATTATGCAACTGCTTATGCTGGCAATTTTATGAATAATAGTAAAGGTTTTCCGACAAATGCTTTATTTGGTTTTACCAATATGATGAATAAAATCATTAACGAAGAAAAACCCGAATATATTATTGTGGCTTTTGATAAAGGAAAAACTTTTAGACACGATAAATACGAAGTTTATAAAGACGGACGAACAGAAACTCCACATGAGTTAAAAATACAATTTCCTTTAGCCAAAGAATTATTAACCGCTATGGGAATTAAATATTATGAAATTGATAATTATGAAGCTGATGATATTATTGGCACTTTTTGTGAATATTGTAATAAAGATTCAAATTATATTGGGACTATTATTAGTAGTGATCGAGATTTATTACAATTAATTTCTGATGATGTTGAAATTAAATTATTAAAACAAAAAGATTATATTCGTTATAATCAAGAAAGTTTTGAGGCAGAATATGGAATTAAACCAATTAATGTTATTGATTTAAAAGCTTTAATGGGTGATAGCTCTGACAATATTCCGGGGGTCAAAGGCATCGGAGAAAAAACCGCTTTGAAATTGTTACATCAATATGGGACTTTAGATGGAATATATGAAAATATCGATCAGATCTCGGGCAAATTAAAAGAAAAATTAATCAATGATAAAGATAATGCTTATATGAGTTATGATCTAGCAACTATTGTTAAAAATGTGCCTGTGGAAATAAATATCGATGATATAAAGTATAAAAATCCAGACATTCCTAAATTAAATCGGCTTTATGAGGAACTTGAGTTTTATTCCTTTTTAAAGAAAAATAATCAGATAGTTAAAAAAGAAAAACCTTTAGAAGTGAAAATAATTACCAATGTTAATGAGTTAAATATTAATAGTGATGTTGCCGTTGCCTTAGAAGTATTAGGCTCTAATTACCACGAAGCCGAAATAATTGGTATGGGAATATATAATGATACCATAAGTGCCTTTATCCCTTTAGAGGTGTTAAAAGAAAATCCAGCTTTTTTAAGAGATAGTATAAAATATACTTATGATTTAAAAAAACTAATTGTAGCTTTAAAATGGCTAGGAATTGAAGTTGACAAATTTGTTTTTGATGCCATGATTGCCGGCTCACTATTAGATTATAATGTGAAAGATGATATGGCATATTTGGCTAATGAATTAGAAGGAAAACTAGAATTTTATGAGAATTTATTTGGTAAAGGAAGTCATTTAGCTATACCGGATCAAGAGATAGTAGCTAAAAATCTGGTAGAAAGAGCGAAATTTATTTATGAGTCTAAGCCATTATTAGAAGAAAAATTAGAAAAAGAAGAGCTTAGTGATTTATACACCAAAATAGAACTACCTTTAGCCAACGTATTAGCAGATATGGAATATACGGGGGTAGCCATTGACGAAGATACATTAATTGATATGGGCGAAGATATAAAATTAAAACTAGAATTATTAACTAAAGATATTCATAATATGGCCGGTTGTCAATTTAATATTGCTTCACCAGGTCAATTATCAGAAATTTTATTTGAAAAACTTAATTTACCACATGGCAAAAAAACAAATAACGGTTACTCAACCGCTGCTGATGTTTTACATAAAATAAGAGACAAACACCCAATCGTAAATCAGGTTTTGGAATACCGCGCTCTTTCAAAAATATATAATACTTATATAGTTGGTTTGCAAGGATATATTAAAAATGGCAAAATTCATACAATTTACACTCAAAATTTAACCCGTACAGGCCGACTATCTTCAATAGAGCCTAACTTACAAAATATCCCGATTAGAGATGAGTATGGAAAATCGATTCGCAAAGCCTTCGTGCCAGTTTATGACTATATTTTAAGTGCCGATTATTCTCAAATAGAATTGCGCATTTTAGCCCATATTGCTAATGTTCCCGCTTTAAAAAAAGCCTTCAAAGATGGGTTAGATATTCATGCTAAAACCGCCAGTGATATTTTTGAAGTACCTCTTGATTTAGTTACACCTTCCATGCGTAGAGCCGCTAAAGCTGTTAACTTTGGAATAATTTATGGAATAAGTGGTTTTGGCCTCGGAGAAAATTTAGATATTAATCCAAAAGAAGCTAAGCACTTTATCGATACATATTTGAAAACTTATCCTGGCATAGGAGCATATATGGATAATATCGTAGCTTACGCTAAAGAGCATGGCTATGTACGTACATTATTTCACCGTAAGCGAAATATTCCCGAACTTAAAAATACCGTTTATACAATTAGACAAAGTGGCGAGCGAATTGCCTTGAATACGCCTATTCAAGGTACCAGTGCGGATATTATTAAATTAGCCATGGTCAAAGTTTACCAAGCTTTTAAAGAAAAAGGACTTAAAAGTAAAATGATTATCCAAGTCCACGATGAACTTATCTTTGATACTTTAGCAGAAGAATTAGAAATAGTAAAGAAAATAGTTACGGAAATTATGGAACAAGTATATACCTTAAAAGTACCACTAAAGGTAGATCTTAATTATGGAAAAAATTGGTTCGAAGCTAAATAAAAAGAATATAATGATAAATAGGTGATATTATGAATAAGATAACCCGAGTCTTACTCCATAGTTTTCTAACAAATGTAGTGTTATCCGTTGTGAAGATTGTAGCAGGATTACTAGGAGCTTCAGGTGCTTTAATTGCTGATGGCTTGCATTCTCTTAGTGATACCATGACAGATGTCTTTGCAATTGCCGGAAATAAATTATCTTCAAAACCCGCCGATAAAAAACATCCATATGGCCATGGTCGTATTGAGTATATTACCTGTATTGTAATTGGCCTGATCGTTATGGCGATGGGTATAACCATTATTTATGAAGCCATTTTTAAACCACGAGTAATTCCCGATTTATATACCGCTTTGGTGGGATTAATCGTCATTATAGCCAAATTGGTTTTAGCCCGTTATATTTTGAAAAAAGGTCAACTTTATAATAGTAATATTTTAATGGCTTCTGGTCGTGAGAGTTTTTCTGATGTAATTAGTTCAGTTGTTGTTTTAATATCAATTTTAGTGGCTCAATTAGCTAAATTTAACGAAATATTCGTATATGCTGATATAGTAGCCATGTTAATTGTCGGAATATTAATTTTACGAATTGCTTATACTATTCTTCGAGATAATTTTAGTGGCCTTTTAGGTGAACAAGTTACAGATGAAGCTTATATCAATGATATTAAAAAAATAATTTTGGCAGAAAAAGAAGTACAAAACATTGATTCTTTAATTATTTTAAAATATGGACCTTTTTATCAAATTAATTGTGAAGTTAGTATGGCCGAAAATATTCGCTTAAAAAAAGCTCATGCGGTTTTAGATGTCATTGAAAGTAAATTAAAAAAGTTTGATCAAAAAATATGTCATATAATCATTCATATTAACCCGTGTACTTAAGGTTGACTTTCAAGGAAAAGCGTGTTAATATTGTCTTATAAATCGTTGATGAAGTCTAGTAATATAAGTTATTATTTATAGAGAGTTAGGGTTTGGTGGAACCTAATATAAAGCTTATATGAATCTCCTTCGGAGAGGAAACTAATCATTTCCCGGCCCAGTACGGCCGTTATCATTAATTAAGACTATGAATTAGGATGGCACCGGGTTTTAGACCCTCCTAGGAGATAGTCTTTTTGTTTTTTGGGGGAGGTTTAAATGGAAGCATTACTAATAATTATGGAAGAGTTAAAACGAGAAAGGGCGCAGCTTTTAGCCGAAAAACAAGCTAATGAAACTATGCTGGCGACCATTGAGGAAAAAATTCGTCAATATCAAGCCTTAATAAGGAAAAGTAAAATTTTTGTCTCCGTATATAATCGCCAAATAACTAGCTATCAGAACCTTTTAACCTTTGAAAGAGTTCATTCACAAAATTTATTATTTACTTCTAAGCGCCTTGAATCTGTGTATGAAAGTAATATAGATAGCCTTCAAAGTAAAATAAAACAAGAAAAAAGAGCTCAGAAAAGGTATTTAATATGCCATGATTATTGGGTAAGTGAGGAAAATCATCTTCGGCAGCGCAATTTAGAAATTACTGAAGATTTGCAAACTTTAGAGGCCAAGATAAATAGTTATCAAGCAAAAGAAAACCCAAAGGTGTATAGTTTAGGAGGGATTAAGGATGGAAGAATTGGAAATCCAGAAACAGGCCATCATGGCGTCCATGAAAAAAGTTAACTATGAAATAGCTGAAGCTCAAAAAGCAAAAGGCTCTGCAATTTATATTGAAAAATTGAAAGTCAACTTCGTAATGAGTTATTTGAATGCAATAAAAAAATAGGACTTACGAGAATGGCACAACATAATATGAAAAGAGGAATGTCAAAATGATAGATATTAAGTTAATTAGAGAAAATAAAGAGTTAGTCAAAGAAAATATCAAGAAGAAATTTCAAGATCATAAATTACCTTTAGTTGATGAAGTATATGATTTAGATATTAAAGCCCGTGAAGCTAAAAAAGAGGGCGACAATTTAAGAGCTTTAAAAAATGAAAAAAGCGCATTAATCGGTAGTTTAATGCGTGAAGGTAAGCGTGAGGAAGCTGAAACCTTAAAAAAAGAAATTAGTAGTTATAATGCTAAAATTGCAGAGCTTGAACAAATCGAAGAAGAAGCTAATAAACAGATCAAAGAAAAAATGATGGTTATTCCAAACATTATGGCTTTAGATGTCCCAATCGGCGAAAACGATAGTAAAAATGTTGAAAAGCAAAAATATGGAGAGCCATACGTGCCCGAATTTGAAATTCCTTATCATGCTGATATATGTGAAAAATTGGGTGGCCTCGATAAAGAAAGTGCCGGTCGAACAAGTGGCAATGGCTTTTACTATTTGTTAGGTGATGTTGCCCGTCTGCATTCAGCCATGCTTAGTTATGCCCGTGATTTTATGATAGATAAAGGTTTTACTTATGCCATTCCCCCATTTATGATTAGAAGTGATGTAGTCACCGGCGTAATGAGCTTTGAAGAAATGGATGCAATGATGTATAAAATTGAAGGGGAAGATCTATACTTAATTGGTACTAGTGAACATTCAATGATTGGAAAATTTAAAGATCAAATTATCAAAAAAGAAGATTTACCAATCGCTTTGACTTCTTATTCACCATGCTTTAGGAAAGAAGTTGGGGCTCACGGTTTAGAAGAAAGAGGTTTATATCGTGTTCATCAGTTTGAAAAACAAGAAATGATCGTTTTATGTAAACCGGAAGATGGAATGGATTGGTATAATAAAATGTGGAATTATACC
Organism: uncultured Bacilli bacterium; assembly: GCA_944332215.1. Taxonomy (GTDB): domain Bacteria; phylum Bacillota_I; class Bacilli_A; order RF39; family UBA660; genus Coprosoma. Next base: position 6,517 of record CALVJP010000044.1, on the reverse strand, counting down.
GTCGAGTTTTTCCGCAGTTTAGATATTCCCGTACGTACTTTGGAATGTTGTAGTGGTGATTTAGCCGATTTAAAGGTAAAATCTTGTGATGTAGAGGCTTGGAGTCCTAGACAGCAAAAATATTTTGAGGTGGGTTCTTGTTCTATTTTAGGTGATGCACAGGCTCGTCGTTTAGGAATTAGAATGAAAACGGAAAAAGGAAATGAATATTTAACAACTTTAAACAACACCGTTTTAGCAACTCCACGTGGCTTAATTGCCCTTTTAGAAAATAATGTCAATGCCGATGGCAGTGTGAATATTCCTTTACCTTTAAGACCTTATATGGGAGGTAAAGAAAAGATCGAAGTAAAAGCTTAAGGCTTTTTTCGTTTAAACAATTTTAAAGATAGGATGTGAGGCCATTGACAATTGGTGTTTTTGATTCAGGAATTGGTGGACTTACAGTTTTAAAAAAGCTCATTATGGCTTATCCAGATCATGAGTATATCTATTATGGGGATACATTAAATCTGCCTTATGGCACGAAAAGTAAAGAAACATTAGCTGTTTTAGCTGAGCAAATAATTAACTTTTTGCTAGCTAAAGGAGCTCAAATATTAGTGATAGCTTGCGGGACTATAAGTTCTAATTTATATGAGCAATTAAAAAATAAATATAAAATACCGATTATCGATGTCCTAAACCCGGTAGTGAATTATATAAAAGCTCAAGGTTTAAAAAACATAGGAATTTTTGCCACGCCTATGACAATTAGTAGTCACACTTTTACAAAAAAAATAGGATTTCCGGTTAAAGAAATTGCTTGTCCTTTATTTGTACCTTTAATTGAAAGTGGGAAAATAAATACTTTGGCCTGCGAAAGAGCAATAAAAAAATATTTAAAAGAGTTAGGCCCTGTAGATAATATTATTTTAGGCTGCACGCATTATCCATTATTAAAAAACGCTTTGGCCAAATATACTTCGGCTAATTTAATTGATATGGCTGATGGTGTAGTTAAGTCAATTAGTTTAGATAAAAAGACTAAACAAAAAATATCATTATATTTTTCTAAAGAAACAGCTAATTTAAGGAATAATGTAAAAAATATTATAGATCAAGATTATGAGTTAAAAATTCTTGAAAATTAAAATTTTTTTAAACTATTACACCTTTGAGCTTTTCCTAAAATAGTGTATAATATAATTGCTAGGGTGTGATCAAATGAATTTAGATATGGTAAAAAAAATCTTAGCTGTCATTATTGGTTTAGCTTTAGTAATTGCTTTAGCCGTGGCCTTTTTCTATGTTATAATTTTAGCTTTAATTATAGGTCTTATATATTTTATATATCGAGCAGTGAAAAGAAAGTTAAATCCTTATAAGACAACTAAGAAAAATGGCCGAGTAATTATCGAAGAAGATAAGTAGTTTTAAACTGCTTTTTTGATTTAGGGTTGAAATTTATGCAAAGTAAGGTATAATAAATAACAAGCTATTTTAATTCCATGGATTTATTAAAATAGATTAGGAGGAAGTAGGATGCCAGAATTACCAGAAGTTGAAACGGTGAAAAACACTTTAAAAAGAGAAGTTTTACATAAAAGAATTGTTATGGCCAATATTTATTGGGATAATATTATTGCTTTTCCGGCAGTTAAAGACTTTAAAGAAAAAATTAAGAAGCAGCGCATCAATGATATTTTAAGGCGCGGCAAATGGTTAATTTTTGATTTGGACGATTATTTTTTGCTGTCGCATCTACGCATGGAGGGTAAGTATTTTATCCGTCATAAAGGATGCGAATTAGCTAAGCATGAGCATGTAGTATTTTTGTTTGATGATGATACGGAGTTAAGGTATCATGACACGCGTAAATTTGGCAAAATGTACTTGGTGGATAAAGACAAAGCTTATGAAAGTAAACCCTTAAAAGATTTAGGACTAGAGCCATGGGATAATTCACTAAGTCCTAGTTATTTAAAAAACAAATTTAATGGGAAGCCAATCAAGATGCAATTATTAAATCAAGGTATAATCGTGGGTATTGGTAACATCTATGCTGACGAGATTTTATTTTTAAGTAAAATAAATCCATATAAAGCGGGAAATGAGTTAGAGGACTCGCAGTTACTAGAAATAATCAAAAATACGCGAATTACTTTAGAGCGCGCGATTGAATTTGGCGGGACGACCGTTAAAAGTTATACCTCCAGTGAAGGTGTGCATGGCCGATTTCAAAATGAATTATTGGTACATACTAAAAAAGTATGCCCAGTTTGCCAAACCAAAATAGAAAAAACCGTCATTGGCGGGCGCGGGACTTATTACTGCCCAAAATGCCAAAAATAAAAAAGATAAGGTTATTTAATTATGGGTTTATGTTGATATTCCATTAAAGTTAAATTAACTTTATCTTTTTCATTGGCATAATAAATATAACTAGTCCGCATTTCAACATCAAGCATTTTATATTTGCTAGAATAAGAGGTAATAATTGGGAGTTTAGAAAAATTTTTGATTTCTTTTAAATATTTTTGACCACGCTGATTAAATCCGAGGACCCTGATATATTCGGGATTTTGAAATTGCTTAGCTTCTTGTTTGGTAAAACCACAGAGAATATGAGTAAGCATGCGATTTATTTTATTGTAAGTATAACGTTTAGTCTTAATTTTGGTAATTAATTCATCGAGGGTTGTCACCTCGTAAATATATTTTTTAATACGATTTTCAAGGCCCTCATCAACATCTAAATATTGGTCTAAATGATCTATTTCACTGATAATTTTATATTTTAAAAGGTTAAAATAAGCGCTTTGGAAATGTAAGTGAGTTTGTAAATGGTGATAAGTTACTTTGGGAACATAATTTTTAATGTCGCGTTTTTCTTTTAAGGCTTTACGAATGCTGGAGGCACTGGTAAAGGGACCGGTTAAATCTTTTGCGTGGTAATTACTAGTCCTTTGAATAGTAACCGCTTTGATGTTAGTATTTTTTAAAGCTTTGATATAACTTAAGCCTAATAGGTCATTTGGGCTATCAATCTTCATGTTTGTTAATTCGTAAGAAGCTTTAGATAAGCAAGTGGGGTAGTTTAAACCCTCATCTAAATATTTTTGCACTAGTTTATGAAAACTGGCACTATTTTGAATGTTTGCTAGAGCCTCAAGATTTTGAGCGTTAAGAGTTTCTGTTCCAAAAACAATTTTATCAACATTTAAGTTTTTTAAAATTTGAATCGCTCCGTTTGCAAAAAAATCAGAAGCATTAACACTAAAGACAAAAGGAAGTTCAATGACTAAGTCAACATAATTTAAAGCTATTTCAGTTTTTTGCCATTTATCGATAATACTAACTTCACCACGCTGCGTAAAATTACCACTCATGACGAGGATAATAATATTATCGGGATACATTTCTTTGATTTTATTAATATGGTAGATATGACCATTATGTAAAGGGTTATATTCACAAATTATACCGATTTTTTCCATGTCATCACCTTTTAATTATTATAAACTATCTAGCTAATTAGATCAACTTTATAGAAGATATTAGCCTAATATAGCAATTTTTTAATTAAAATTGACCTGTGTTGGTCTCTAAGAGAATTTAAATGGGCTACCTTTTTTGGTAATAAAATATTTAAGTAATGATAGTTTGCATAAAAAACATAAATTTGCTTTTAATTGTTTTTTTCGTTATAATGTTAAAGCGAGGTGATGCTATTGCTAGTAGATATTAGTATGTTACAATCTGGATTTGAAGATGTGGTGGAAGTGAACGAGGTTTATTCTTTTAGTACCTCGGAACTTGAAAACACTGGAATAAAGCAACTAGATGGACTTAAAGTAACTGGGTATATTTCTAAAAATAGTTTGGATGAATATATTATAGATGTAGAACTTAGTGGAGTAATGGTCTTACCATGTGCTTTGACTTTAAAACCGGTAAATTATGAATTTCAAACGAAAATCGAAGGTAATTTACAAGAAATATTTGCGGAATTTGGAAAAAATTTGGAAAACAACCAAAAAACTATTGATATTTTACCGATTATATGGGAAAATATATTAATGGAAATTCCCATTAAAGTTGTTAGTAATGACATTAGTGATGTTAAAACTAAGGGAGATGGTTGGGAACTTATTACCGAAGAAGAAATGGTAAATCCTAGCTTAGCTAAATTAAAAGATTTATTATAGGAGGTGTTAGAAATGGCAGTACCAGCTAGAAAAGTAAGTAATACTAGAGGTCGAAAACGTCGTACCCATTATAAAATCGATGAAAAAACTACGACTAAATGTCCAAAGTGTGGGGCTGAAGTAAAACCCCATAGAGTTTGTCAAGCTTGTGGGACTTATAAAGGAAAAGAAGTTATTAATGTAGAAGAAGCAGCTTAATAGTTGTTTGGATTAAAAAACATTTTTAGGTCATAATCTGAAAATGTTTTTTGTTTATCAGGAAGGTGCATTAAAAACCAAAAAACCTTTACGAAACATTTGTATGTTTTGGGGGTGTAGAGGTAAGACCATGAAAATATTAAAAGGTTATTATATCTAAATAAAACTATAAAGTGTTCCAGTTTTATATATAATTACTTTCTATCTGGTAAAATAAAAGAACTGTAAGAAGGCATAAATTTTGTGAAAGTCAAAAAAGTTATTATGGTAGTGGCTATCCAATATTGGTTTATGGAGGAATTTATATTTCTAGGAAGTAAAAAAGGCCTACCACAAGGTAAGCTAGGTAAAATTTGTTTTGTCCTTAAGTTATTAGTTGGTATAACGCATGTTTTCATTAGAAATATTAAAAATCAATCCCATGGCTAACATATAGCTTAATAGACTTGAGCCCCCATAACTGATAAATGGTAAGGTAATACCCGTGATAGGCAGGAGGCCAAAGGTCATCCCAATGTTTTGAATTTGCTGATATATCAGCATACCAGCGACCCCAGCAATAATGTATTTGTTAATTAATTTATTGGTTTTAACGGCCAGCATGATTAGGCGAATATCAAAGAAAGCAATTAAAGCGAGTAACAAGACAGAGCCGATAAAACCAAAATGACTAGCAAAAACAGCGAAGATAAAATCAGTTTGAGCTTCTGGGAAATAAATCGGATTAGTATTCCAACCATGTCCGAAAAGACCGGCCGAGCCGATGGCACTTAAACTGTTTTCTAGCTGATAACCACTTTGATTTGACCAGTCTAATAGACGGTCAACTCGTAAGAAAAAACTTGTTCCGAAAATTTTAATAAATAAATCTTGATTAATGAAATACACACTTAAAATTGTAATGATAAAAAGACCTAAAATACCGAATAAAATGGCGAACCAACGATACCGGATGCCGGAAACAAAAAGCATAACTAAAGTAATTAAGAGATAAATTAGAACGACACCGGTGTCTGGTTGCATAAAGGTTAAGATGCTAGGCACGGCTACGACAATTATAATTTTAAGTAAAAAATAAAATTCTTCTCTTAAACTAGGATTAGGAAAATCTTCATTGAATTTAGCAATTAAGGTGGCATTGGTTATAATCAGAATGATTTTCATAAATTCACTAGGTTGAATGGTCCCAAGACCTTTAATTTCATACCAAGCGGTGGCATCGTTAATGTTGATGCCAAAAAAGAAGAGGCCAATTAAAGCGATCAGACCCAGGGCATAGAGAAACCAGACTATGCGGTAAATAAAAGTATTACCAATGGTCATCACGAAGTAAGCAATAATGAAGCCAGCTATGTACCACATAATTTGTTTTGTCATTAGATTATCCATATGACTTGGTAAAATACTATTAGCTCCATACAAAGTTAAAACACTGATGATGCCAAATAAGATAATCGGGATTATAATGCTTTTATCAACTTTGAACTTCGAGATGTTTTTCATTGTATCACCAATAAATATAATACACTAACTTGGTTAAATATACAATTATTAATAAAAAAGTTTTAAAAAAAGTGAAAATATAGTATAATAAAGAAGGTGATAACATGTTGTGGCAATATTTAATAATTATTGTAATTTTAGTGTTAATTGCTTTAGCTATTGTAAAATCTAAACGTAAAGATTTTAAATTGGATGCTAATAAATTAGTACAATTTTTAGGTGGCAAAGCTAATATTATTAATTATGAAGTTAATAATTCTCGTTTTGTTGTTAATTTGCACAATATTGATTTAGTTGATAAAGAGGCGATCCAAAAAATGGGGGCTCAAGGAATTGTGGAAATTGATAATCAACTTAAAATTATTTTTGGTGATGAAGCTAAGCAGTTAAAAAAACATATTGATGAATTGAAGTAATTATAGTTAAATTAAACAGTTTTGAAGATCGAAAATCAAAATTGTTTTTTATTTTAAATAATGATTCGCCAAAAATATTACCTTGTTTTTTTTTTTTTTTTTTTTTTTTAAATTATTTTTATAAAAATAATAAATGTGAATATTTATTAAACTACGATAAGCAGAGGTTAATTTAAACCAAAATTATAAAAAAATTAATTATAATAAAAA
>CALVJP010000043.1 GCA_944332215.1 uncultured Bacilli bacterium | reverse complement strand
GCAATTTGTCTTTTTATTTCCGCTATACCATCAGCAATTTTTTGCTCTTTAACTTTTTGGGCATTATCAGCAATAAAGGTCCCTTTAGTGGAAACTGTGACAATAACTCCTTTTTGCTCTAATTCAAAATAAGCTTTTCTAATGGTGTTAGGATTAACCCCTAGATCAGTTGCTAATTCTCTAGTTGATGGTAATTGATCTTTTGCTTTTAAAAGACCTAAAGCTACGTAGCGCTCAACCTGAGTTACAATTTGTTTAAAAATAGGCTCACGACTTTGGTAGTCTAAATTAAAATTAGCCATTATTATCATCCTCGTATAATTTCAAAGCTTCTTGATATTCGGGGGTATCTTTTATTTGCTGTTTTTTAGCATCAAGGACTTTATTAAAGCCCTCAATGTTATTAGTGTAAAAATCATATTGCTTATTTTTATAAGTAATATTAATATTTATATAGTCTTTTGTAAGATCACAAGTACGATTGATATTGTCTTTAATAAACACATAAATTTCTGAATAAGCACGGCCAATTAAATAATCATTTATACTATCAAATGCGACATTTTCACTACCACTAACATAGATATTTTGAATATGATCAATATCAGGATTTTTATCAATTATTTCATGGCGAATACAGTCATTAGCATACTGAGAAATATAGCGTGTTAAATCTTTATTAATCGCTGAATTAACATTATAAACTTTCATTTGGTGATTATCATAAGTATATAAAGAAATATTATAACCTTGAGCTAATTTGTGATAATCGGCAATATTAGTATTGCTAAGACCTTTTTGAATCATCGTAATCACTTCTTGATTGTTAGCAGGATCTAAAACTAGATTATCTGCCGAAATGGCATAGACATGTTTATAATCAACTTGTTTTAAAGTATCTGAGAATTTTTGATTATTATAAGCTTGATTAAGAATTTGATTATATTCTGTTTGTGGCAAATTATCAAGTACAATTTGATAGATTTTATTATTTTTAAGTTTAATACTAGTAGTGATCGTATTATTTGTATAAAGAATATCACCATCATCATGGGTTGCAATTAAACTTTTAACAATTAAATTGGTTAAATCTTGATCGGCAATATAAATGTTTGAAGTGTCGGCATAACTATCCGAACTGACTAAGGATATTTCTTTAATATCACTAGCATTTAAGGTGGTGGTTGGCTTAATTCCTTCTTTAACTAGAGCATAAGAGTAGCCACCAACAAGAATCGTTGTTAAAACAAAATAAACAAGTGAAAGTCTAATATGAGAAATACTTTTCTTGGTGATCAAGTCAAAGACAAAGAAATAAACAAAAACTAAAATTAAAGCAAAGAAAGCAAAATCAGCAGAATTATAGTTATAGCTCATAGCCACGTACATAATCATTGGAACAATCGTCAGACACTTTACGATATTATGGACATGGATATTTTTAAATGAACTTTCAGTGACTTCCATAGATTTTTTGCGGAAGAAGTAAACACCAAGGCCAAAGAACAAAAGGCTGACTAAAAACATGCGACCTAGTTGGGCTGGCGAAATACTAATATCACTATTGGCATAAATGATAGAAGCATATTGATAAGGGATATTATATTGGTAAGTCGTTTTATAAGCCACATTTTGACTATAAATACCTTGATCTTGATTGGCTAAACATTCTTTATCATTATAACAATTGTAACTAGTCGGTGAACAACTAGCTTCGCTGCATTGTAACTCAAGAATATGCGAGTTAGAGAAACTGCTCAAACTATGAGCCACAAACGGAACCAAAAAGATTAGTAAAGCGGTTACAGCAATTTGCGTTATCATATTACCACTAACACTGGCAGCTAAATTGGCAGCCGTAAAAACAAAAATATACGTGATTGTCCAAATAAAGAAATAATCAAGCATCATGGACTTGGAAATAATAATTGTTGGTAAAAAATAGGAAACTAATAAAATCAGAATCGTACTGATAAAAGTCATGGCAGCTAGTAAAAGAATCCCCCCAATAGTATTAGTTACAAAAATGGTTGAACGATTTAAAGGCATGGAACCGACAAAATCTGAACTATTTCTTTTAAAAACATAACCAAAAAGGGAAATGGAAACAATTACAGGGATAATGTACATGCCAAAAATGGCAAAAATAGATATATCGTTAAAATCTAAACTAATAAAATTGGCATTATGATTAGCACTGACAATTAAGGAAACAGCACTTAAAAGGGGAACAATAATTAAGAACAAGGCCAAAATAGCTTTAGATTTTTTTAAGTTTTGAAAGAGATAACTGGCATTAAACCATTTTATTGAATTCATAACCAAGCACCTCCATTTCATAAATAAATATTTCTTCTAAAGTCAAAGGTAGAAAATCTAAAATTAGGGGTTTTAACTTTTGAAGTTGCTGCTTAGATTTTTCAGGATCCCCTTTGATAATAATAGTCGCTACACTACCTTGTTTTTTGAAACTTAAAACATCTAAATGGTTAAAGGTGGATTTATCAAAATCCTCATTTAAAGATATTTGCACTTTAAACATTTCTGTTTTTAAAGTATCAATATCGCTTTCAAAAAGAATTCCTCCTTGATATAGGAGTCCCAAATTATCGCACAAATCCTCTAATTCGCGCAAATTATGACTGGTCATGATAATGGTTGTTCCCTTTTCTTCCATTTGTTTAGCAATAATCTTTTTGAGCACACTACGAATAACGGGATCAACGCCGTCAAAAGTTTCATCAAAAAACATATAATCGGCATTGGTAGCTAAAGCACATATTAAAGCACACTGTCTTTTCATCCCTTTAGAAAGAGTATGGATTTTGCGATTAACATCAAGTTTAAGTGTCTTGGCTAATTTGCTAAAATAGCTCATATCAAATTTGGGATACAAAGCTTCATAATATTTAGCCGTATCTAGCAAAGTATAACTTTGATAAAAGAACAAATCGTCTGGCACAAAAACCATTTTTTGTTTGAGACTTTCATTATCAATGACGGAATTGCCGTCTATTTTAATACTGCCACTATCGGGTATAAAAATACCATTAATAATTCTAAGTAAAGTTGATTTTCCAGCACCATTAGCCCCAACCAGCCCATAAATACAATTATCTTCAATTGTACAATTTAAATCTTTTAGAACGGGCTTACGTTCATAGGCTTTGGTTAATCCTTGAATTTCTATCACTTTTGCACCTCCATTACTGTACTAGTTGTAATAGCACAATTAAATTATAATGCTATTATATGCAAATGTCAAGAAAAAAATTAGATTTAATAATTTTTAAACCTAATTCTTTTTTGAAAATCAGCTTCATATGCTTTAAAAAAATTGTCTAATTTATGTACCCCTGTTGAATTAGCATCTTTACCCTCTTTTAAAATCTCAAATTGACTATGCAAACAAGCAAATTCTTCAGCTGATAAACAATTACTAATATTTCGTAAGGATATAAGTATAAATTGTAATTCCACTTGCTTGGCTGGGGATTTAAATTCGGTATCGTCAAATTCTAATAAATTTTGCATTTGACTAATTGCATAAACATAAAGCTCATTATTACGATCGTAGTTAAAGCTATAACGATCAGCATTGAAAATCTGGGCATTTAAATCATCATCTATGATAAAGCAATCTTCAGGATAACCTTCCGATACAACCATATCTTGAGTTAACCGATGATCAACAAAAAATTCTTCGTATTTATGCATAATTAAAGGTTGACGTTTAGCCGGTCTTGTTCGCTCGATTAAAGCTTGAAATTCTTTGAGGCAATTTAATTCATGACTTTTATAAATCTGAATAGCAAGATCACTATCATTAACCGGACAAATAAATTTATCAATTAAATCTGGAAAAGCACTATAAAGACGTTTTCTAATCAATCTTTCTTTACGAGCCGTTTGTTTATTAGACGTTTCTTTGGTAAAAAATAAAGGCAATGACGTTTCCAAAATATCGGAAAACACTGAGGCTTCAGATTGATTAAACTGAAAGTTGTCAAAAAATTCTTGTTCAATTTTATTTAAGCTACTGATAGTGTGTAAAACTTGGCGAAATTTTTCAAGATAATTCTTAGCTTCTAGGAAAGCTAATTGATCATAATACGTTAGTAAGGTTTCTTCAAGTTTGACGATCGATGCGAAAGTGTTAGTCTTATCTTCATCAATACTCATGCAAACCTCATTTTCTTCAAGCGGCCGTGGTAAATCTAAGCGAGTAGATAACTCCGCATTGATAATTTTCTCCAAAGCTTCATAAACATCGGCAGATTCGTTCTCAGTTTGATAATCATTTTCTAAGTTATATTGATTTAATTCTTGTAATTCAACTAATAAGGAAGTATCTAATTCTTGCATAATGACTGGTAGACTTTGAAGATTACATTCAAAATTTAAGTCAGCTAAAAGACTATCTTCCGATTCATTATTAAGAGCAATCACTGAATCCATCACTTCTTGAGCATATTCAAATAAAACTTCCTGTTTTAAGGCTTGATATTGTTCCTTAGACATATCTAGTTTTTCAGCTTCGACATTCTCGTCTATGTCTAAAAGATTATGTCCATTAAAAATAGCCGTTAAAAGTTCTTTGGATATAGTTTGACTTTGAAGAGCCATAAAGTACTTTTGTTCAATAAGGTCTTGACGGGTTTCCGGATCTTTAGCTTGGGTAATCGCCTCTTCCATTTGCTTTAAAATTTTATTTTCAGTAAGGCGAATAATCGAATAATAATCTTCTGGATAAATATCAAAATCATCATCCTCATATTCATCATCTAATTCTAAATCGGCCATTACGGCAAAGGCGTTTTGAAGCCGAGTAGTAATTAAAGCGAGGTAATCTGAATCAAGGGTCAAAAGCGTAGACAGTTGTTCAGCTAAAAATACTTCAATTTTCATAATACTCATTACATCATGGGGCATGGCAGCTAAACATTTGTCCTCTTTTGCTAAAAAAATATTTAAATGTTGTAAATGCTGATTATATTTTGGATCATTTTTTAATCCCGCCGTTTCTAAGTCTAATAAACTTCCCATTTCATTGATGATTGATAATTCTATTTGTAATAAAGAAATTAAGTTGCTAGCAACTTTCTTATTGATGCCATATTCTTCAAAAAACATAACTAGTCCTCTTTTCTGTAATTTGCCTATATTATATGCTTTATTGGTTGAAAAATCAACACTA
>CALVJP010000042.1 GCA_944332215.1 uncultured Bacilli bacterium | reverse complement strand
TTGCATAAAATAGAGTAATATGTTATTATATAAAAGTCAGGAGAATTGGACCCTTAGCTCAGCTGGTTAGAGCATCCGGCTCATAACCGGACGGTCGATGGTTCGAGTCCATCAGGGTCCACCATTTTAATGCGGGTGTGGCGAAATTGGTAGACGCACTAGACTTAGGATCTAGCGCCTTACGGCATGGGGGTTCAAGTCCCTTCACCCGCACCATATATAGCAACAAAGCCTTCGAAAGTTAAGGCTTTTTTTGTTTAAATATTTTAGGCATAAATTAGGTACATTTTTATATATTCTTTAATATTTTTATGATTTCAGCTTTCTTTGGCGGGAATAAATGAGCATAAGTTTTTTTATTACTTACACACTTTATTTTACACTCTCTCAAGTGATTTGATAAGCCATCTTTCATTATATATATTTAACTGTATCGTATTGCTTTTTTTAGTGTTTTGCTTTTGATTATAGGGAAATGAGTAATAATTTATTTATCAGTGAGTTTAATATCAAAAGTTGTATTTTCTTTGCTCTCAGTTATTTGGTTATTAGTAGTACATGTAATGATACCATTTTCTTTTTTAAAGCAACTAGCATTTTGTTCCTGTCCATCAATATGCATTTTAATAGAAAAAATATTTTTAATCGTATCACTAATAGCATTGTTAGTTAAAGCATCAACCGTTAAAGTTCCCATGCTTAAGGTAATCGTTCCCAAAAATACATAAGTAACTTTTTTTATTTTGTTTTTTATCATAATTTTCTCCTTTTTAAAATTTTCATAGCCAATCATTTGATTAGTTATTGACTTTATACGTTCAGTATCGATTTTGTTCATATAAATTCCTCCTTGAGCTTTTTTCTGATTCTATGTAATCTTACCTTTACAAGACTTGATTTCATATTTAATTGGGCTGCTATTTCTTTTATTTTATAACCATTTACATAATACAATTGAAAAATCTGTTGTTCTTCAAAACTAAGTTTTGCTAGTTTTTGTTTTATTACCAAAATACTTTCAGAATTAATTTGTTCAAAAACATAATTTTTATTGTTTAGAAGATAATCTTGATAAGCTAAATTGCCTTTGACCTTTCTTAACTTACTATAAGCACAATTTTTAGCAATGATACTTAAATAAGATTTTAAATTTTTATTAATATGGCTTTGGTTTTTCCATAAAAGATAAAATACATCTGCGACAACTTCTTCTTTATCTTGATAAGGTAGCGAAGTACCAATAATATTATCAACAATTTTAAATACATAATGAGAATATTCATCTATGATGAAATTTATAGAGCAATTTATATTACTATCCAAATTGATACCTCCTTATTGAATCGATTCATAATAAAGACGCAATTAAAGTCAAAAAGGTTACAAAAAATAAAATTATAAATTAAAATACTTTAAAGTAAAAGCAATTCTTGTTTAGATATTATACCTTTTTTTGCATTAAAATTATGCAATCTCATGCAAAATAAAGACAAAATATGATATAATTTTATAGAAAGGTTTTGTGAACTAATTTACTTAGTTTAACAATAATTAAAATGGTGATGACAATGCAACTGTATAATACTTTAACCCGGCAAATCGAAAAATTCGTGCCCTTTAATGAACGGCAAGTGACACTTTATACTTGTGGTCCCACCGTTTATCATTATGCTCATATTGGCAACATGCGAAGTTATATTTCTGAAGATGTTTTAGAAAAAACATTAAATTATTTAGGTTATAAAGTTAAAAGGTGTATGAATATTACCGATGTTGGTCATTTAACTAGTGATTCAGATAGTGGCGATGATAAAATGCTCAAAGGAGCAAAAAGAGAGCATATGTCTGTTTTAGATATAGCTAAAAAATATACCGACATTTTTTTTCAAGATTGTGCATTACTAAATATTAAAAAGCCCGAAATAGTGGTGCCGGCCACAACTTGTATTGATAAATATATTGAAATGATTAAAGTATTGCTCGACAAAGGATATGCTTATCAGTCAAACGGCAATGTTTATTTTGACATTACCAAATTAGAAGATTATTATGCCTTAACCAATCATAAAGAAGATGAAATGGTGGTAGGCATCCGCGAAGGAGTAGAACGCGATGATAGTAAACATAATCAAGGGGATTTTGTGTTATGGTTCACCAAATCTAAGTTTGAAGATCAAGAATTAAAGTGGGATAGTCCTTTTGGCGTGGGTTATCCAGGATGGCACATTGAATGTTCAGCAATTTCAATTAACTATTTAGGAGAATTTTTAGATATTCATTGCGGAGCTGTCGATAATATCTTCCCGCACCACACCAACGAAATTGCTCAGTCTGAAGCATATTTAGGCCATGAATGGTGTCATTATTGGTTTCATACAGAGCACTTGAATGATAAGACGGGAAAAATGAGTAAATCTAAGGGAGACTTTTTAACGGTTAATAGTTTAAAAGAAAAAGGATATAATCCTTTAGTATTTCGTTATATGTGTTTAAGTTCGCATTACCGTAAACAAATTGTCTTTGATTTTGATAACTTAGATAATATGAAAGAAGCTTATACTAAATTAGTAAATAGAGTTAAAAATCTTAAAGATGATGGTCCAATGCAACCCGAAAAAATCAAAGAATATCAAGAAAAATTTAAAAGGGCTTTAGCTGACGATTTGAATACCTCGTTTGCTTTAACCGTATTATATGAAGTGTTAAAAGCTGATATTTCAGGAAAAAGTAAACTACATTTAATTGCTGATTTTGATCAAGTATTAAGCCTTAATTTATTGACAAATGAAAAAATTGATCCGGCTTTGCTTTCATATATCGAAAACAAAATTAAAGAGCGAGCATTGGCTAAGCAAAATAAAGAATTTGATAAAGCTGATGCCATTAGAGCCGAACTTTTCGCCCAAAATATTATTATTAACGATACAAGAGAGGGAACGACCTTTGAAATTCGCCAATAGAATCAATGGAATTTTAGTGGTCAATAAACCCAAGGGTTTAACCAGTCGTGATGTGGTAAATAGGATTCAAAACTACTTGCAAACAAAGGCGGGCCATACCGGTACCTTAGATCCAATGGCCCAAGGAGTTTTGGTTTTAACTTTAGGTAAGGCAACGAAATTAACGGAAATTTTGACAAGTGAAATTAAAGAATATGAAGCTGAAGTTACTTTAGGCGTAGAGACGGATACTTTAGATATTGAGGGAATGGTCTTAAAACAGCAGCCAGTGAATATACATGAAAAACAAATTAAGAAAGTTTTAGAAGATTTTAAGAAAACTTATTTACAAGAAGTCCCAAAATATTCTGCAGTCAAAGTAAATGGGCGCAAATTATACGAATACGCCCGTCAAGGTCAATCGGTTATTTTGCCCAAAAAAGAAGTCACAGTTTATGACCTTAAATTATTAGATTATAAAGGCAATAAATTTAGGTTTTATGCTAAAGTTAGTAAAGGGACTTATATTCGTAGTTTAATTAGAGATATATGCGAAAATTTAAAAACAGTGGGAACGATGTCGGCTTTAATTCGCCTGAAACAAGGAAAATTCATGTTATCAGAAGCTTATAGTTTAGAAGAAATTATTAAGGGACATTATGAAGTAATTTCAATTAAAGATGCTTTAGAAATACCTTGGGAAATAGTCAGTGACGATTTAAAGGAAAAGATTTTGAACGGCCAAAAATTAGAAGGCCCTTGGGAAAAGGTGTTATTTATAGATAAAGAAGAAAAAGAACTGGCCATTTATCACCAGGACAAGCAGCAGTTAAGGATGTGGAAAATGTTATATGAAAATAATCGAAAAGTTAAATAAAAAATCAGGGGCTTATTGTTTATCAGCTGTGGCCAAAAGTCGTGACTTTGCCTTTATCATTGACGGAAGTTTAGCCGTTAATGAAAATAGTGCATCGGTTAAATGGTATGTAGCTAACTTAAAGATGGCCCTTAAAAAGTTTTTATTGAAAGAAGAAGTACTGCCAGCTTTAAGTAAGGCTTGTCAGTACGTTGATGAGCGATTTAAAAAATATTTTGAAGAGAAAACTCCCTATGTGGGCCTTGGAATATGCCGGAAATGGCAAGGTGAATTACAAATTTTGTTATTTAATAATGTAAGATGCTATTTAAAAACCAAAGAAGTTAAAGTATTGGAAGATCAAAAGGTTAAAAGAGATAAAAATTTGCTGTTAAAACAAATGAAAGAAAAACCTAAAAAGGTTGATTTTCCTCCAATTTATGCTAAATTAGATGACCAAGAAAAATATTTGTATTATAAAATACCATATGAAGAAGCATACGCGGCTTTACTCTGTAACGGCCCTTTGCAACATTATCAAGATTATTTGGAATTAACTGACACCGCCTTTTTTACTTTGATATCAGAACAAGGTATTAAGTATTGCTATACACATTTAAGACGCATTGAAGAAAAAGATCCAAATATGGAAAAATTAACTAGGTTTAAGTTTATAGATGACGTGGTAGCCTTATATGTGCAGTTGTTATGAAAGTTTGACAAATTAAGAATTTTTCTATATTATATAAACCTTAAGAGGTGACACTAGTGGAAAATACATTAGAAGCAAAGAAAAAGAAGTTTATCGAACAAGTGGGCGCTATTACTTATAATTCGGCTCATGTTAAATTTAATGATGATGAAAATTGGCCGATTGAGTATGTCAGATGTGGGGATGCTTGTTACTCAAATCCTAATCGGGTTGGTGAAAAATTAATTGAATATAGTCGAAACGTTCAGGAAGCTTTAAGGCGAGGGCGCAAATTAAAATCAATTGAAGAGCATGGAGAGCATATTGATCCCTTTATTATTAAATATCATCCAGCTTGGTTAGCCTTAAAAGAAGGCTTTGGTTTTATCAAGATTGATAAAGAAGAAGTTGAGTGTTCAACGCCATACATATACGAAAAATATGGTAATTTATTTCGTGATAATTTTACAGCCTTAGGGGTAAAAGCTGACTTTGGCCGTGCTAAATATGGGGCAATTATGTCAATTAATTCATTTGCGACCATGTTTCAACCTAGAGCCCAAGAATTTGTGCTAGATGATGAACATAATCACCCGGACTTTGTAGCTTTTCGCCAAGTAACTAAAATTAAAATGGATATTGATGACTATAATAGAACTAAGGATAGGGGACTTAGCCTGCGTGAAATGGAATGTGAATATAAAAGTGTAGGCTACTGTTTAGATGAAGATGGTTTTCCGCGACTAACAATAGGTAGCGGGAAGAAAAAGAAAAAATACGATTTCCGTCAACCGTATGAAAAAATGGCTTTTTTTAAAAAACTAGCCGAAAAATCCCCCAATAGTGAGTTTGGGAAAGCATATCATCAAATGGTGAAAATGCGAAGATATTAAATATATCTTGCATTTTTTTTGATAATAGTGTATATTATTAATATACTTATTCTTGGATTTAAAGAACTCCATCTTTTTATCGAGGTATAAGCGAATAATAATTAAAAGGAGGAAAAATTATGGCTTTAACAAAAGAACAAAAAGAAAGTATTGTTAAAAAGTATGCCAGAGGCGAGGGGGATACCGGCTCAGCTGAAGTCCAAATTGCTATTTTGACAGAAGAAATTAAAGAATTAACTGAGCATTTAAAAAAACATCCTCACGACTATCATTCAAACCGTGGATTACTTAAAAAAGTTGGACATCGCCGAAGCATGTTAAAATACTTGAAAGAAAAAGATGTTACTAGATATCGTGAGATTATCAAAAGCTTAGGTTTAAGAAAATAATTAAAGTAGTAGGCACTCTTTTTTGAGTGTCTTTTATATGGAGGCAAAAGTAATGAAAAAAGTATTTGAGTTAGATTTTAGAGGTAGAAAAATAATTGTGGAGCATGGGGAATTAGCTAAACAGGCGAATGGCGCCGTATTAGTTAGATATGGAGACACAGTAGTTTTATCAACCGTAGTAGTGAGTAAAAATGTTAATGTACTTGCTGATTTCTTTCCCCTTATGGTCTTATATCAAGAAAAATTATATTCAGTTGGGAAAATACCTGGTGGATTTATAAAAAGAGAGGGACGACCTACGGAAAATGCCACTTTAGCAGCTAGAATGATCGATCGGCCAATGCGCCCATTATTTCCGGAAGATTTTAAACACGAAGTGCAAATTGTTAATACGGTTTTGTCGGTAGATCCAGATAATTCCCCAGAAATGGCGGCGTTATTTGGCTCTTCCTTAGCGACTTCTATTAGTAAAATTCCGTTTGACGGTCCGATTGCTAGCGTAAAAGTCGGCCGTATTAATGGGCAGTTTATTATAAATCCGACGACTGCTCAAAGTGAATTATCTGATATGGAGTTAACCGTGGCTGGAACTTATGATTCGATTAACATGGTAGAATCTTCAGCTAAACAGGTTAAGGAAGATGATATGCTTGAAGCTTTAATGTTTGGGCATGAAGCAATTAAAGAATTAACTGCATTTCAGCAAAAAATCATTGCCGAAATTGGCGAAGAAAAAATGACTTATGAAGTTTTAGAAATTAGTGATGATTTAAAACAAGAAGTGCGTGAGTTAGCAACGAGAGGAATTTATGAAGGACTTAAAGTAGAAGGCAAATTAGAGTCAATCGAAGCTCGTGACAAAGTTAAAGAAAATACTTTAGCTCAGTTAGCTGAAAAGTATAAGGAATTAGATAATGAAGAATTAGAATTGTTATTGACGAAAGCCAAACTTATTTTAGAAGATATTGAATATGAAGAATTTAGAAAAATTGTAGTTAAAGAACATATTAGGCCAGACGGGCGGAAAATGAATGAAATTAGGCCTTTATCAGCAGCTGTTGATTTATTACCACGAACGCATGGCTCAGCTTTATTTACCCGTGGTCAAACGCAAAGTTTATCAGTGACAACCTTAGGTGCTTTAAATGAACATCAAATTTTGGATGGCTTAGATTTAGAATCGGAAAAACGCTTTATGTTACATTACAATTTTCCACAATTTTCCGTAGGGGAAACTGGCCGTTATGGAGCTCCAGGCCGCCGGGAAATTGGTCATGGAGCTTTAGGGGAAAAAGCTTTAGCCCAAGTTATTCCGACTGAAGCAGAATTTCCATATACGATTAGAGTTGTATCAGAAATTTTAGAAAGTAATGGCTCATCTTCGCAAGCCAGTATTTGTGCAGGTTGTATGAGTTTAATGGCCGCTGGAGTCCCAATTAAAGCCCCAGTTGCCGGTATTGCCATGGGCTTAATTACAGCCGGTGATGATTATACTATTTTAACGGATATTCAAGGAATGGAAGATCACTTAGGCGATATGGACTTTAAAGTGGCTGGAACTAAAGATGGCATTTGTGCTTTACAGATGGACATAAAAATAAAAGGGGTAAGCAAAGAAGTTTTAAAAGAAGCTTTATATCAAGCTAAAGAGGCTCGATTGCAAATCCTTGAAGTTATTACAAAAACAATTGCTGAGCCACGTCCTGAAGTTAGTGAGTATGCACCAAAGACACTCTCATTCATGATTGATCCTGAGAAAATTAAGGATGTTATTGGTAAAGGTGGCGAAATGATTACGAAAATCATTTTGGAAACAAGTAATGTTAAAAGTGTTAATGATGTCAATGCTGTCAAAGTAGATTTAGAAGATGACGGAACTGTAATAATCTATCATACTGATAAAAAAATTATTGAGGAAACAGCAAATCGCATCAAAGATGTGGTAAAAGAAGTTGAAAAGGATAAAATATATACTGGTAAAGTTGTTAAAGTTGAAGATTTTGGTTGTTTTGTCGAGTTGTGGCCAGGAATGGAAGGATTGGTACATGTATCACAGCTTGATACCAAACGAGTTGAAAAACCAAGCGATATAGTAAAAGTTGGTGATGAAATTTTAGTTAAATCACTTGGCTATGATAAGCGAGGGAGGTTGAATCTTTCGAGGAAGGAGGCGCTAAAATAAGTGAGTGATAAATCTTTATTGAAAGCAGCTGGAATTATTGGAATTGTTTTAGGTATCATTAGCTGTTTATTAATTATTGGACTCATTTGGGGGATTCCTATGATTATTGGTGGCTATAAATTATATGATTATTCTAATATGACGGATGCTGAAATATTAACTCATAAAAATAGCGTCCTAGCGTGGTCTATCTTCTTTATATTTTTCTCATTTATTTCAGGAATTTTAGGTTTAATTTATTATTTTGGATTAACAAGTATTTCAAACAAAACAAATTACAATTATAAAGAGGAACTAGAGAATTTAAAACAGTTATACGATGAGGGAATTTTAACGGAAGAAGAATATCAAAATAAAAAGGAAAATATCTTAGAACGAATCTAAGATTTTTTTAATCGTATTAATAAAACAGTAACTCTCTCAATAAAGAAATTTTGATTTAAGTAAAATATTACCTTTTTTTGAGTTAAAATGATTTTAATAAAAATAAGAAAGGTGAATATTTATTAAACGACGATAAGCAGAAGTTAATTTAAACTAAAAGTATAAAAAAATGAAGTATAATAAAAAAGTAGAATAAAAAAGCTAAAATAATTCCAAAATGAAGTAAGGGTGAAAACAATGCGAGAGCAAAAAAGAAAAATTATCATAATATCATTAGTAGGTTTATTATTAATCATGGCTATAAGTTATGCCGCATTTAGTAGTGTTTTAAATATTCAAGGAACAACCAGTATTTCTAGTAATTGGAATATTAAAATAACTAATGTAACAAGCAAGGATATTGTTGGAAGTGC
>CALVJP010000041.1 GCA_944332215.1 uncultured Bacilli bacterium | reverse complement strand
TATTAATCATGGCTATAAGTTATGCCGCATTTAGTAGTGTTTTAAATATTCAAGGAACAACCAGTATTTCTAGTAATTGGAATATTAAAATAACTAATGTAACAAGCAAGGATATTGTTGGAAGTGCCAGTAATCAAGAGGAGCCAAGTTGGGAAAATTTAACAGCTACATTTAATACTAATTTAGTCAGCCCTGGAGATAGTATTACTTATGAAATAACTGTAAGTAATGAGGGGACATTAAATGCTAAGTTAGATAAAATAACTTTAAGCGATACAAATAATCCAGCTATAAAGTTTGAAACATCAGGTTTAACTGAGGGTGATATTTTAAATGCGGGAAGTAATACGACTTTAAATGTTAAAGTAAGTTATGATATTAATATTACGAGTCAGCCAGCCTCAACCATTTCAGTTTTAACAGCCAATTTAGAATATAGTCAAGCAGATGGAAGCGGAAGTAGTAGTCAAACGGCCGCTGAACAATTAATAGCCACCACCGTAACAAGCGGGGATGGCTTATATCAAGACGATTATGGTTATATTTATAAAGGTGCCAATCCCAATAATTATATAACTTTCAATAATGAAGTGTGGCGTATAGTATCTGTAGAAGATGATGAAACCTTAAAAATTGTTAGAAATGAAAGCCTTGGGAGTATGGCTTGGGATAGTACAGACAATGATTGGGCTACATCTAGTTTGAATGCCTATTTAAATGATGACTATTATCTTACCCTAAGTGATGCCAGTAATATTGTAAGCCATGCATGGAATATTGGGGCTGTAACATGGGAGGATACCTTAACTAATCAAGTAAAACAAGAGCGGAGTTTAAAATATACAGGTAATATAGGGTTAATAAATATGACAGATTATATAAGATCAAATACTAATACAGCCAGTTGCGGAACGCAAAGTTTAATACAGTCAAATTATAGTACATGTAAAAGTAGTACATGGCTATTTAGAAGTTTAGCTTATTGGGTTATCTCTCCTAACATCATCAATTCGGATTTGGTATTTCTTGTTAATGGAGTAGGGGCAATCAATAACGATTTTGTAAACGACAGCCTTAGTCTCTATCCAGCCCTTTATTTAACATCAGAAACGCAAATTATAGATGGAGTGGGGACTTCATCGGATCCGTATCAAATTACCATATAAAAATATACTTTAAATAATTAACTAAAATTGAGTAGACTAAAGCCTACTTTTTGTTTTAGAAAATTTTAACGTTTTTTTGAGAAAAAAATGGTATACTATAATTAGAGTATAAAAAAGGAGTATGGTCAAGTGAAAAAGTGGCATATGATGGATATTTCTGAAACTTTAAATACCTTAAAAACAAATATCAATGGTTTAAGTGAAAAAGAAGCGCAAATAAGGTTAGAAAAGTATGGAAAAAACCTTTTACCCAAGAAAAAAAGCGATAGTTTTTTAAAAATTTTATTTAGACAATTATCCGATCCAATCGTTATTTTATTATTAATTACAGTTATTTTTTGCCTTTTAATTAACGAAGTAATAGATGCTTTAGCCATTACTTTTATTATTTTAATCGATTTAATTATGGGCACTTTTCAAGAATGGAAAGCCGAAAAAACCGCCGAAAGTTTAGAAGCTTTAATTAAAGTTAAAGTTAGAGTTATTCGTGATAATAAAGAACAAGAAATACTATCTGAGAATTTAGTACGTGGCGACATTGTTCTATTAGATTCCGGTGACAAAATCAGTGCAGATATGCGAATTATAACCGCGAATAATTTACAAATTGACGAATCAGTTTTAACGGGAGAAAGTGCCAATGTTTATAAAATCCACGAAACCTTATCTGATGATTTAACCTTAGCCGATCAAAAAAATATGTTATTCGCTGGAACTACCGTAATCACAGGCCGGGCCAAAGCCGTAGTTTTGAAAACGGGGATTGAAACAGAAATTGGGAAAATTGCCAAAGAAGTTACAATGACCAAAGATGAAAAATCGCCATTAACTATTAGAATGGAAAAATTTTCTAAACAGATTAGCATCCTAATTATTATAGTTTCCATCATCATTGCCTTAATTTTAGTATATAAAGATGTTCCTGGAAGCGATATATTCTTATCTGTCATTGCTTTAGCTGTATCTGCTATGCCAGAAGGGTTACCTTTAGCATTAACCATGGCTTTAACGATTGCTTCTAATAAAATGGCCAAAAAAAATGTCATTGTTAAACGTTTAAACGCAGTCGAAAGCCTAGGTAGTTGTACCGTAATTGCTTCTGATAAAACCGGAACACTAACCGTCGATGAACAAACCGCTAAAAAAATAGTCTTAGCATCCGGGAAAACATACGACATCACAGGAAGTGGATATAACGATGAAGGCGTAGTTACAGCTTTAGATGATTCCGCTGAAGAAATTATAAAATTGGGCATCATCAATAATGAAGCTGGTTTAACCAAAAAAAATGGGGCCTTTGAAAGTTACGGTGATTCAATTGATATTGCCTTTTTAGCTTTAGGTCTGAAAGCCAAGATGCCACAAACAAATATTAAAATTAGAGGAAAAATCCCTTATGAATCTCAAAATAAATACTCAGCTGCCTTTTACGAACAAGATGGCCTAATTCACTGTACCGTCAAAGGCTCTTTGGAAAAAGTTTTAGAATTTTGTCATGACATCCCAGCTGACGTTTTAAAACAAAACGAAGATTTAGCCAAAGCCGGTTACCGCGTGATAGCTTTAGCTGATGGAGTAGTCCAAAATTTTGAAACAAAAGATTTTTATGATACCTCTGATATTTCAAAATTAAACTTTAAAGGCATAATAGGTTTTATCGATCCTGTTCGCAAAGAAGCCAAAGCCGCAGTGCATGAATGCCAAATGGCAGGCATTAAAGTTGTAATGATCACGGGCGATCATCCTTTAACAGCTTATACGATCGCTAAAGATTTAGATTTAGTGCAAGATTTCACTGAAGTAGCTACGGGCCGTGAAGTACAAGAATA
Source organism: uncultured Bacilli bacterium (assembly GCA_944332215.1). Classification (GTDB taxonomy): domain Bacteria; phylum Bacillota_I; class Bacilli_A; order RF39; family UBA660; genus Coprosoma. The sequence goes on along the minus strand of CALVJP010000041.1, from coordinate 15,187 downwards.
CTTAGCTAAAGGAACTGAAGAATTTGCTCATTTTGTGCGCACCAAACGCGTATTTACGAGAGTAACTCCCCTTGATAAATTAGAAATTGTTAAAGCTTATAAAAAAATGGGAGAATTTATTGCTGTTACCGGTGATGGTGTCAATGATGCTCCCGCCTTAAAAAGTGCGAATATTGGTATTGCCATGGGCTCTGGCACCGATGTTGCCAAAGAAACAGCTTCCATGATCATCACCGATAATAATTTCAAATCAATTGTGGCTGGTATTAAAGAAGGAAGAGTCGCTTATAGTAACATCCGTAAAGTAAGTTATATGTTACTTTCTTGTGGACTAGCCGAAGTATTATTCTTCGTTTTAGCAATTGCCTTTGATTTACCAATGCCTTTAGTAGCTATTCAATTACTATGGTTAAATATTGTAACCGATGGCTTACAAGACTTCGCTTTATCTTTCGAAAAAAGCGAGAAGGGCATTATGCAAGAAAAACCTCGAAGCCCCAAAGAGTCCATTTTTAACCGAGAATTATTAACCGAAGTTTTAATTGCCGGCCTAGTTATCGGCTTAATTGTATTTGGTGTTTGGCTTTATTTAGTGGATTATTTGAAAATGGAATTAAATTTAGCCCGTGGTTATATCATGGTGTTAATGGTCTTTATGCAAAATATCCATGTCTTTAATTGTCGTAGCGAAAGAACATCCACCTTTAAAGTACCACTAAAGCAAAATCCATTAGTCATATTTAGTATTTTATCCTCAATTATATTACAAATTATCGTAATGGAAGTACCATTTTTAAGTCATTTCTTAAAAGCCGAAACAGTACCATATATCGATATGCTTAAATTACTTTTATTATCATTTATCGTATTAGGCATTATGGAAATTTATAAATACTTTAAATATTATCGTAAAAAGGCTTAACTTTAGAGTTAAGTTTTTTGTTCAAAACTTATGTTCGTGATATAATGATAATGGTGGTTTTATGACAAGGATAATTTTCCATATCGATGTAAACAATGCCTTTTTATCTTGGACAGCCGTTTGGTTATTACAAAATGGTTACCAGCAAGATATTCGCAATACGTATGCCATTATTGGTGATGAAGATAATAAAAGGCATGGTATTGTCTTAGCTAAGTCAACTCCGATCAAAAAACTTGGAGTAGTCACGGCTGAACCAATTTTCCTGGCCCGCAAAAAATGCCCCAGTTTAAAAGTCTATAAACCCAATTATAAATGGTATAAAGAAATGTCCGATAAATTGTTTAACTTAATTAGTAAATATACACCAGATATAGAAAAAATGAGTATCGATGAATGCTTTTTAGATTATACCCCAATTAAACACTTATACGGCGATGAAATCAAGTTTGCATATAAACTTAAAGAAGAAATAAAAAATACCTTAGGTTTTACCGTTAATATTGGTGTCGCTAATAATAAACTGTGTGCCAAAATGGCCTCAGATTTTTCTAAGCCAGATAAAGTCCATACTTTATTTAAACAGGAAATTGTTGAAAAAATGTATCCCTTACCAGTTGGCGATCTCTTTTTGGTCGGCAAAAAATCAGCAGCAAAACTAGAAAAACTAGGAATCAAAACAATTAAAGATTTAGCTAATACTGATATTAACCGTTTATATCCATACTTTAAAAACCAAACCGTAAAAATGATAGAATCCGCGCGGGGTATTGATAATTCTTTAGTGGAAAGTGAAAAAAACGTTACTAAAGGTTTAAGTAATAGTACCACTTTAAATCATAATTTAATTTATAAAGAAGAAGTTTTAGAAATTTTAGCTTCCATTAGTGAAAACCTAACCTTGCAGTTAAGACGAGAAAAGCGTTATGCTAGTGTCGTAAGAGTACAGCTAAAAAATGCCCAGTTTAAAAATTATACCCATCAGATGACTTTAAAAAATCCGACTAATAGTACCGAAGTGGTCTTAAAAACCGCCCATATTTTATTAAATGAAATGTGGAAAGATGAGCCCATTCGACTAGTTGGCCTTGGGGTTGATGGTTTAACCACTGAAGCAATTTATCAAGTTTCACTTTTTGACGAAATCGAAAAAGAAGATCAAAATCGCGATCTTGAAGAAGCTTTAGATAAAATTAAAGATAAATTTGGCTTAGATGTGATTAATAAAGCTTCTTTACTGGGGAAAAAAAGAGTGAGAAAAAAATATTAAAGTTTTTAGAAATATTAAATAGTATTATTTCAAATTGATACTATTTCTTGAATGTGGTAAAATCATAATGAGGGTAAAAGTGCAGTTAGACAAAAACAAAGAAATTATTGATAAAGTCAAGCCCAAGATATAGTCAAACCTGAAAAAGAATAACCTTAGTTTTTGGAATGATAAGTATTCTTTTTTGCTTAATTCCTGGCTTTTTAATAATCAAATTAGAAAGAAGCGAGAATAAGTCAAGAGTGAAGATATATCATCGCTAATCAACGGATAATCATTCATGATAAAACAGTTATTACGAAAAATTGAGACACTATTATAAAAAATATAGTTATAAATAGGACCGGGAAAATTTAGATAAAAATAATTTTCAAAATTTAACTTTGACTAAATTATCTGGCCTTGATAATGGAAATAAAATCATGAAAATTTTAACTAAATTTAACCCCAAATTATAAACAATTAGTAAGGAAGATAAAAATGAATAACGAAATTATAAAAAATATCAGTGAAGATTTAAAAATAAAAACAAGTCAGGTCGAAAAAACTCTTAATTTGTTAGCCGAAGGGAACACCATTCCCTTTATTGCGCGCTACCGCAAAGAACTGACGGGCAATTTAGATGAAGAACAAATTCGTCAAATTAATGAAGTTTATATGTATCAAGTTAATTTATTAAAACGCAAAGAAGATGTCATTAGATTAATTGACGAAAAAGGTTTAATGACCGAAGAATTAAAAAGGCAAATTTTAAAAGCAACTAAATTAGTCGAAGTAGAAGATTTATATCGCCCATTTAAAGAGAAAAAAAAGACCAAAGCGACGGAAGCCATAAAAAATGGTTTAGAGCCTTTAGCCAAACAAATAATGAGTTATACGACAAAATCCCTTGAAGAATTAGTGGGACCATATTTAAATGACCAAGTCAAAACGACTGACGAAGCTTTAACGGGTGCGGGATATATTATTGCTGAATGGATTAGTGATAATGCTTTTTACCGTAAATGGATCAGAAATTTTACTTATAATACTGGTATTATGGTGACTAAAGTCAAAAAAAATGCCTCTGATGAAAAAAAAGTTTATGAAATGTATTATGATTTTCAAGAAAAACTCAAACATGCAAAACCATATCGTATTATGGCTATTAATCGAGCTGAGAAAGAAAAAGTTATTACCGTGAATATTGAAGTTGATAAAGACAGGATTTATAATTATTTAGAAGAGCGTTTGCTAAAAAAAGAAGGCCCTTTTAACGAAGTGATTAAAAAAGCTATTTTAGATAGTTATAAAAGACTAATTGCCCCATCAGTTGAACGAGAAATTCGTAGCGAACTAACAGAACAGGCTGAGGATGAGGCTACCGATAATTTTAGCAAAAACTTAGAAAACTTGTTAATGCAACCACCGATGAAAGACAAAATGGTTTTAGGGTTTGATCCGGCTTATCGTACGGGCTGTAAATTGGCGGTGGTTGATGCTACGGGTAAAATGGTGGCTATTAAAGTTATTTATCCGCATGAGCCTAAGAACGAAAAAGAAAAAAGTAAACAAGTATTACTGGACTTAATTGAAAAATACAAAATTGATATAATTGCAATCGGAAATGGAACAGCTTCTAGGGAAAGTGAAGCTTTCGTGGCAACGACAATTAAAGAGGCTAAGCATAAAGTGGAATATATTATTGTTAATGAAGCGGGCGCCTCAGTTTATTCCGCTTCTAAATTAGCGATTGCTGAATTTCCTGATTTACATGTCGAAGAAAGAAGTGCAATTAGCATAGCTCGCCGTTTACAAGATCCTTTAGCCGAATTAGTTAAAATTGATCCAGAAAGTATAGGAGTTGGTTTATATCAGCATGATGTCCCAGATAAAAAATTGAAAAGCTCTTTAGATTTTGTGGTGGAAAAAGCTGTTAACAGTGTGGGGGTAAATGTTAATACAGCGAGTAAATCTTTATTAAAATATGTATCTGGCCTAACCAAGAGTAATATTGATAAATTAATTAAATACCGTGATGAACATGGTAAAATCATGAGCCGAGAAGTTATCGGTAAACTGTTAAGTGCCAAAACATATACTCAAGCCGTTGGCTTTTTACGAATTATTGACGGTAAAGAAGTGTTAGATGCCACCGCTATTCATCCAGAAAGTTATGATTTGACATTAAGACTATTAAAAGAATTGTCACTTACTTTAGCAGATATTGGTACTGAAAAAATGAATTTTGAATTAGATATTAAAACGCTGGCGGATAAATTAGGCACTGATATATATACTTTAGAGGATATTGTTAAATCATTGCAAAAACCTAATCGCGATCCTCGTGATGAAATGCCAAGGCCTTTATTAAAAAGTGATGTTTTGCATTTAGAAGATTTAAAAATTGGGATGCAATTGCAAGGAACAGTTCGCAATGTGACCCCATTTGGAGCTTTTATTGATATTGGCCTTAAAAATGATGGCTTAGCCCATATTTCCAGATTAACAGATAAATTCATTAAACATCCAATGGAAGTTGTCAATGTGGGGGATATTGTTGAGTGTTATGTTGATGATATTTTGCTGGATAAAAATAAAGTATCCTTATCTTTATTAAAACCAAAGGAGCATTAGAAATGAAAAAAACATTAATTGTGGTTAGTTTAGTGTGGTTATTAACAGGGTGTTCAAGTACTGAAGAATTTACGAAAACTTGCACGCAGAGTCAAGATATGCCGGAATTAAAAGTGACCGAAAAAAAAGCCGTGACTTTTAATAATCATGATGAAGTGACCTCAGTTGTAGTGACGAGGACTTATAAAGCCAAAGATTCAAGCGGCTTGTCAGCCATTAAAGAAATTAAGCAAAGTGCTGAAAACTATAATAATAATTTAGCCCAATCTCAACATTTAAAAATTGCGGTAATAACGGATGATGAGGATAAGTATGTTCTTAAGTATTATTTAGATGTTCCTTTTATGAATGAAGAAGAATTATCTATCTTTAATGTCCAAAAAAATTCCGTAAAATTCTTTAATAAAATGCGAACAGAAAATATTGATTGTGAATAATAGATGGTCGTTTAAAATGTTTTTGATGAAACTGATAAACAAAATTTAATTGCCAGTATAAACTATCTTCGAACAACCGGTGATAATTTAGAAACTTTTGAAGTTGTTAAGAATTTTTATCTCCAAACATATGAGCAAGTTATCCATATACGTTTAAAGCTCATAACTAATGGCATTTATCAAATGGAGTTTACCACAAAAATAAGATAGGAATGAATGTAAAAAGCTTTACCTATTAATCAAATGCGGGCTGCCAATTTTATAATTCTGCTTTATTTTCAGGATGATTTATTAAGTGAAATTCAGAAACAAGGTGGGGTTATTTGTAAAAATGAATGTGATAAAATCTATTAAAGTAAAATTAATTTAGATAAAAAAATAAAGTGCAATTAATTATCATTTTACTTTTTATATTGAATTTTGTTTAAACAAACTAGGCACTTGGTTGATATTGATAGTAAAATATTTAATCAATGATATAATGCGTGATTGTACATTGAAACCTTTATTCTAAAAAGAGTAGCTAATGTTTTCAACCAGGATAGCCTGTAAGTTGAAATAACCACTTATAGCAATTAAGCTAAAGGGTTTCGCGAGATATTCAAAAACTAGCGAAGTTTAATATGCACCTTGAGAAATGTTTATTAGCTATTGTAAAATTTTGACGTAGTTAAAATTGACAAAAATAGTATTTGTGATAGAAAAAATGTTGTTTTCAAAAAGGAGTAGGTATAATGTTAAGTACAGAAAGTATAGAAAAATTGCGAAAAGCTATTCAAAAAGAATTAGAAAAGATTCCTGAATTTGATGTGGAAAGGGCTTATGACAAGAGTTACAGATACGAAAGAATTAAGTTAGATGTTAATATATTAAAACAAGTAATTTTTAAAGAACACCGAGGGGTTAAGAAATCAACTTTTTCTTTAAGTGAATTAAGAAAACTAGATTTATCAGAAGTAGATTTTGCTGGTGTCGATATAAGCGAGGATGATTTAAGCTATACAAATGCTAATATAAATCCGCAAATAGTTGCAGGCAAACGTTTAATGGGAACAAATTTAGCCGGTTTAGATTTAAAGGGTAAAGATTTTGCTGGTGTTATATTATATGAAGCTGATTTAAGTAACACGGGAGCCGATATAGATCCCCAAACAGTTTGGAATAAAAATTTAAATGACACTAATTTAACTGGCTTAGATTTAAAAAGTAAAGATTTTACTGGTGTTGACATAGATGGGGCTAATTTAAGTAATACTGGAGCTGATATAGACCCCCAAACAGTTAGGAGCAAAAGTTTAAAGCGGACTAATTTAACTGGCTTAGATTTAAAAGGTAAAGATTTTACCGGTGTTCGTATACAAGGAGCTAATTTAAGTAATACCGGAGCTGATATAGATCCCCAAAAAGTTTATGATAAAAGTTTAAATTGGACAAATTTAACCGGTTTAGATTTAAATGGTAAGGATTTTGCTGATGTTGATATAAAAGAGGCTAATTTAGGTAATACCGGAGCCGATATAGACCCCCAAACAGTTGATGGCAAAAATTTATATTGGACAAATTTAACTGGCTTAGATTTAAAAGGTAAAGATTTTACAAATGCGTATATAAGAGGCACTGATTTAAGTAATACCGGAGCGGATATAGATCCCCAAAAAGTTTATGATAAAAGTTTAAATAGTACTAATTTAACCGGTTTAGATTTAACGGGTAAAGATTTTGCTGGTGTTGATATAGTGGGTGCCAATTTAAGTAATACCGGAGCTGATATAGATCCGCAAACTGTTTATAATAAAAGTTTATATTGCGCCAATTTAACTGGATTAGATTTAAAAGGTAAGAATTTTGCTGATGTTGATATAAGAGAAGCTAATTTAAGTAATACCGGAGCCGATATAGATCCCCAAACAACTCGTCATAAAAATTTATGTGGAGCAAACTTAGCTGGTTTAGATTTAAGCGGTAAAAATTTTACTGGTGTTTATATAGACGATGCCAATTTAAGTTATACAAATGCTAATATAAATCCCCAAACAGCTTATGGTAAAAGTTTATTTTGCAGTGAAAATTTTCTTGTGGAAATAATTATAGGCAATGTCAAAAAATTAGTGAAAGCAAGGAATGCTCGCACATAATAATTTACAATAACCAGTATAATTGCATTTAAGAAGAATAAATAGTCAAGATGATTATTTATTCTTTTTAATACAGGACTAAATAAAAAGAATTTTTGACTTAAAGGAATTAATAAAATTTATTTTAAAAAAATTTCAGCAAAAACTTGAAAAAAATGTCAAATTTCGACATATTATGTTATAATTAAAGTAATATTGAAGATAATCATTTATCTTTAAGGAAGGGAGAGATGTAAATGAACTGCACAAAATGTGGCCAAGAAAATAAAAAAGGCGCCAAATTTTGTGAAGCGTGTGGTGCCCAATTGCCAAAAGCTCCACGCCAAAATCCATTACAGGCATTATCGAAAAAAGCAAAGATCCTAATTGGCCTAGGCCTTGGATTATTAGTTGCTCTAATTATTGCTTTTTGTGTTTTAGGAAGCCAATATAAGCCTGAGAAAATAGCCGAGGGGTATTTTGTTGCCGCCGCTAATAATGATATGGATAAACTTTATAGTTATATGGGGGTTAAGGATAAAGGTTTAACCAGCAAAAAGATTTTTAAAAAAATTATGAAAGATGATGAAGCCCAAAAATTATTGAATTACTCAGTAAGTAGCATCAATAAATCAGATGATGGTTTATCTGCTTCCGTCGTGATTAATTATACTTTAAAAGGCGATAGTAAGTCATCTTCAGCTACTATTAATTTAGTTAAAGATAAAAATAACAAATTATTGTTCTTTGACAATTGGAAAATTAGTGAAGAAACATCAGTAATCGTTGAGGATTACGAAATTGGAGTATTAAAAGGGGCCAAAGTTAAACTAGAAGGGGTTACTTTAGATAAATCTTATATCGATAGTAAAAAATCAGATGATAACGAAGATGTTTATGTAATTCCTGAAATTTTTAAAGGAGAGTATGAAGCCGAAGTCACCTTAAAAAACGGTTTAACTGGTAGTGGAACCATTACACCTAGTAGTTATGGCTCAGCTAATTTAAACAATTTATCCATAACTAAAGAAGGAAAAAATACCTTAGAAAAAACATTACCAACTACAATTAATAAGCTTTATCAAGCAGCAATAGAACAAAAAGCCTTTAATGATATTAAAGCTGATTATGAATATAAAGGTAGTGATTTAAAAGATTTAGATGACGAGTATACTTCATTAATGGAGGCTGCTAATTCACGTGGCCTTAAAAAATATAATGCCACTAAAGTAGAAATTACCGATAGTGCATTTACAGATGAGGGGTATATCGAAGTCAAAGCTGACGTAGATTATGAATATACCGTTACTTATAGTTTCTTAGGGGAAGAAGAGACTAAGAATGGAACTGACAATGACAATGTAAAATTAACCTTTGACTATGTTGATGGTCAATATAAGTTAATCGATATGTCAGGAATGACAAAATATTTTTCATGGTTTTAGAAAGGAAAGAAAATAATGGCAAAATTTTGTACAAATTGTGGTAAAGAGTTAAAAGAGGGGGAAGTATGTAGCTGTAAAGCTAATGGAGCCGATAATATTGGCACCGCTTTATTAGAAATAGGAAAAGGCATGTTTACGCATCCTGTTACAACCATTAAAACGTATGCAAAAGAACAAACCTTTGGAGTTGCTTTAATCCTAATTGGTGTTATGAGCTTATTAACCGCGGTATTTTCAATAGCTTTGTTAAAAGGCGTTGAAGATATAATATCTAGTATTTATAGTAGTTTAATTGGCGGACTTTCACTTGGGACAATGGATGCAAATCTTCCATATGCTAGAACATTTTTTACAACCTGGATTATGATGGTAGCCTTAGCCTTTGTCTTTGCCGGTTTACTTTATTTAGTTAATACAGTAATGTTTAAAGGTAAAGCTAATTTCAAAACAATATTTAGTCTTTATGGAACTGTATCAGTAATTTCGTCAGCCGCTTTGATTCTAGGCTCAATTTTGATGTTTATTCATGTTGGCCTTGGAATATTAGCTATGGCTTTAGGCTCAATGTTACAAATGGTTTACTTATATCATGGCCTTAAAACAGTAGGCCCAGAAGATGAAAATAAATATGGTTATATTTATTTAGTAACCAATGTTTTCTACATGTTAGTTATCTTTATTGTTTGTAAAATATTTATGTAATTAATTGACATTTATTAAATTGTTATATATAATTAATAGCAAGGCGAAGAAGAGGAATAGTAATAAAAGTAATTATTGCCAGTGAATTAGGGCTAGTGGAAACCTAAGAAATAATCTTTTATGAACGCACCTTAGAGCTGTTTGTATATCTGCATTAAAGATCAAAGTAGCATAGAAATTCTATGAAGTAAGGTGGTACCGCGGCTTTTAGCTCGTCCTTATTTTATAGGATTTTTTTAATTAAAGGAGGCAAAACATGGAAGCAATATTAAATAAAGTGTTTAAAGATTTAGGATATGACACAGAAATCAAAGTAATTAAATCAAATAAAGAGGCAGACTTTCAATGTGACGATTGTTTTAAATTAGCCAAAATCTATCATAAGTCACCAATGGAAATAGGCCAGGCTGTAGTAGAAGCTTTAAAAAAAGAGCCCAATTTTAGTGATTATTTTCAAGAGGTAACTTTTGCTTTGCCTGGCTTTATTAATATCAAAGTCAGTGATAAATATATTTGCAAACAATTAAAAACTTTAATGAAAAAAGATATTTTAGGCTCAACACCTGAAAATGAAACCATTGTAATTGATTATGGAGGCCCAAACGTCGCCAAACCCTTACATGTAGGTCATTTAAGGACCGCGATTATTGGTCAAGCTATTAATAATATTTTAAAATTTAAAGGCAATAAAACAATTGCCGATGTTCACCTAGGGGATATTGGGGCCCAAATGGGGCAAGTCATATATGCAATTATACATGATTTTCCAAACCAAAAGTATGAGGATATTGAGTTTGATTTAGATTATTTAAATGTTGTCTATCCTAAAATGAGTGCTTTATGTAAAGAAAATGAGGAAGTTAAAGCTGAATGTGCTAAAATTACAAAAGACTTACAAGATGGGGATCCTGATTATCAAATATTATGGCAAAAAATATGGGATTTATCAGTTAGTGACATTAAAAGAATATATGATTATTTAGATGTTCATTTTGACTTATGGTATGGAGAAAGCCATGCTTATAAACAATTTCCAGAAATGATGCCATTTATTGAAAAGCAAGGAGTAGTCCGTGAAGATGATGGAGCCAAAATAATTGACGTTAAAGAAGAAGGGGATAAATTTGATTTACCACCTCTAATGCTACAAAAAAGTGATGGAGGATATTTATACGCCACTTCCGATTTAGGCACCATTTGGCAAAGAGTTAAAGATTTTCATCCTGATGAAATTATTTATATTGTTGATGGTCGTCAAAGTATGTATTTTTTGCAAGTTTTTAGAGCAGCTAAAAAAGCAGGTATTTATAATGGACGATTAGAGCATTATGGCAATGGAACAGTTAATGGTCCCGATGATAAGCCATTTAAAACTAGAGCCGGGGGCACTTTAAAATTGCAAAGTTTGATTAGTGAAGTTAAAACACAATTTATGAATATGCGTGAAGAAAATAAAACCATGGATAAAGAAGATTTAGATAAAATTGTCAATGCAATTATTAAATTCGCCGATTTGCAAAATGATTTAACTCGTAATTACATTTTTGATATTAAAAAGTTTTGTGAAGTTAACGGCAAAACCGGACCATATATTTTATATACTTATCTGCGCATTAATAAGATTACCAAAGAAAATAATGGTTTATTATCAAATACAATTTATAGTGATACTGATAGAGCTCTTAGACTTAAATTACTAGAAGTAAGCCAAGTTATCGATCAAGCTTCATTAGAACGTCGTCCACATCATATTGCTAATTATTTATATGAATTAGCTGTATCTGCGAATAATTTTTATCAAAATAATCGAATAAATGGTTTAACCGGTGTTCAAAAAGATGATTTTGAAATAGTCTTGAATTTTAATAACAAAGTTTTGAAAACTTTACTTAATTTAATTGGCATTAGTATTCCCAAAGCAATGTAATTAAAGCTTATTTTGTTTAAGCTTTTTTTCTATTGTGATTTAATAATAAAACAGTTATAATATAAGTGATATAGAAAGAGGGACAATATGACAGATTTTTGGATTGTGGTCATTGGGCTTTTAATTCCCTTTGCCGGTACAACTTTAGGCGCGGCCATGAGTTTTTTTCTAAAAAAAGAAATGAACGTTACCGTGCAAAAACTATTATTAGGTTTTGCCGCGGGGGTAATGATAGCTGCATCTATTTGGTCTTTGCTAATTCCGGCTTTAGAGATGACGGTGGGGCCGGTTAAATGGTGGCCTTCAGCTATTGGTTTTCTTTTAGGGGTAGGGTTTTTATTAATTTTGGATAATATTATCCCTCATTTACACTTAAATACAAATGAGCCTGAGGGCCCGAAAAAGGATTTGAAAAAGACTACCATGCTGACTTTAGCTGTGACTTTGCATAATATTCCTGAGGGGATGGCTGTCGGAGTTGTTTTTGCCGGGTTGCTAAGTGGGGAGGCCGGAATTACTTTAGCGGCAGCCTTGGCCTTAACTTTAGGTATTGCTATTCAAAATTTTCCTGAGGGAGCCATTATTTCAATGCCACTTAGAAGTGCTGGGGCTTCAAAGTTTAAATCTTTTATTCATGGAATGCTTTCAGGAATTGTCGAGCCAATCGCAGCCGGTCTAACTATTTTATTGCTCAGTTTAGTATTACCTATTTTGCCTTATCTATTAGCTTTTGCAGCCGGAGCGATGATTTATGTAGTTGTTGAAGAACTGATTCCCGAAAGTCAAAGTGGGACACATTCAAACATAGCGACAATTGGGGTCGCCATTGGCTTTGTCTTAATGATGGTGTTGGATGTGGCTTTAGGTTAAAAATTTATAATTTATTAAAATATTTGTCATATTCCTTACAAAAATGTAAGATAATTTATGAATGCGAAATAATAAAAGTATGATACAATTATAAAGAGGACGGTATATATGGAAAATAGTCAAATTAAAGGCTTAACCCAGGCTCAGGTAGATAAGTTACATGAGCAAGGGTTAGTTAATTATCAGACAGATGTAAAAACTAAAAGCATTGGCCAGATTTTTATGACTAATTTTTTCACGCTTTTTAATTTTTTGAATTTAGGTTTAGCAACGGCTATTTTCTTAGTTGGCTCTTATAAAAACCTTTTGTTTTTAGGGGTGGTTATTTGTAATACCTTAATTAGTACTATTCAAGAAATCCGAAGCAAACTCACCGTCGATAAATTATCGTTATTAAATAGTACAAAAGCAAATGTTATTAGGGATGGTAAAGAGCAACAGGTCGATATTCACGAAATAGTTTTAGGGGAAGTGACTAAATTAGGCCCTGGCAATCAAATTGTTACAGATTCTAAAATTTTAGAAGGCGAACTTTTAGTCAATGAATCATTAATAACTGGAGAGTCAGAGCCTGAAACTAAAGTCAAAGGTGATGAATTATTATCTGGAAGTTTTGTCGTCTCAGGCCATGCTTATGCTAAAACAATTCATGTGGCCGCGGACAATTATACGGCGAAAATATCGGCAGAAGCTAAATATATTAAAAAAGTAAATTCTGAAATTATGAATTTTATTAAACGTATTATTAAATATATTTCTATTGCCATTATTCCTATTGGAATTTTACTATTTATTCATCAACTAGGTTTAGATGGAAATACGTTTGAAGAAGCCGTAGTAAACTCAGTAGCCGCTTTAATTGGCATGATCCCAGAAGGCTTGGTGTTATTAACTAGTACGGTTTTAGCTATTAGTGTGATTAGATTATCTAAATATAAGGTTTTGGTCCAAGAGTTATATTGTATTGAAACTTTAGCCCGTGTTGACACTATATGTTTAGATAAAACCGGGACTTTGACCAAAGGGGAAATGGAAGTTTCCAAGATTGTTCCACTTTTCATGACTAAAATGAGTGATATTACGGATGCATTAGGCTTAATGAGTTATCATATGGAAGTTGATAATCAAACAATGGAAGCGATTAGTAAAAAATATGCTCGGAAAAATGATTACAAAGTGGTGGAGATTGTCCCATTTTCGTCACAGGCAAAATGGTCTGGCATTTCTTTTGAAAAAGAAAGTTATATTTTAGGAGCTCCAGAAATTGTTTTAAAAGATACGCATAAAATAAAAAAAGAATTAGAAAGTTATGCTTCTGACAATAGAGTTGTGTTACTGGCTAAATCAAAAACTAAATTGAATAAACATTTACCTCATGATATTGAGCCGATGGCTTTAATTTTAATAAGTGATAAAATAAGACCGGATGCTAAAGCGACACTTGAATATTTTAAAGCTCAAGATGTCGATATTAAATTGATTTCGGGGGATAATCCTCAAACCGTAGCTGGAGTGGCGCGCAAAGTGGGCTTAGAAAATATTAAATATGTTGATATGAGTAATACAAGTATTCCTATCGATAAACTAGCTCGGGATTATAATGTCTTTGGCCGTGTAAAACCTAATCAGAAAAAAGAATTGATTTTAGCTTTAAAGGCTTTGGGTCATACTGTGGCGATGACGGGGGATGGTGTTAATGATGTTTTAGCTTTAAAGGAAGCTGATTGTAGTATTGCTATGAATAGTGGTAGTGATGCTGCCCGTAATGTGGCTCAGTTAGTTTTATTAGATTCTAATTTTGCTTCTATGCCAAAAGTGGTAGCTGAGGGCCGAAGAAGTATTAATAATATTCAAAGATCATCGTCGCTTTTTCTTTGTAAAACGACTTATGCGACGTTGTTAGCTGTTATTTTCTTATTTTTGGATAGAGCTTATCCATTTATTCCAATTCAGCTTACTTTAACTAGTATGGTCACAATTGGGATTCCATCTTTTATTTTAGCTTTGGAGCCGAATAATGAACGGATAAATGGTCGGATTATTATTAATGTTTTGAAAAAATCGTTGCCAACGGCTTTAACGATTGTGGCCAATATTTTAATTATTACGGTGTTACCGGAAATTATTAGATTAACGGAAAATGAAGTGTCAACTTTAGCGGTTTTGTTGACAGGGTTTACTGGTTTTATGTTATTATATCGAATCAGTGTTCCGTTTAATAAATTAAGAAGAAATTTATTTGTAACTTTAATTATTATGTTTATTTTGGGAGCGACTTTGTTAAGAGATTTATTTTCCCTTACTTTACTAACGCCACATTTAATAATTTTGGCTTTGATTTTATTAATGATTGCCGTAATGATGTTTAATATGTTTGTTGGTATTTGTGATAAACTAACTAAAAAAATTAAATTGTAAAAAGATATTTTAAAACAGGTAAAATAAGGATATTTATTTGCAAGAACGATTTATCTAAAATATTACCTTGTTTTTTTTTTTTTTTTTGGGTTATAATGTAAATGTAGGATAGGAGGAGTAAAGTGAAAAGGATGAGTAAAAAACAAAAAAGTTTGTTAATAGGGGGCTTATGTACCATTGTCTTATTAATGGTTATTGGCTATGCAGCTTTTAGTAGTGTTTTAAATATTCAAGGAACAACCAGTATATCCAGTAATTGGGATATTAAAATAACTAATGTAACAAGCAAGGATATTGTTGGAAGTGCCAGTAATCAAGAGGAGCCAAGTTGGGAAAATTTAACAGCTACCTTTAATACAAACTTAGTAAGTCCTGGAGATAGTATTACTTATGAAATAACTGTAAGTAATGAGGGAACATTAAATGCTAAGTTAGATAAGATAACTTTAAGTGATACAAATAATCC
>CALVJP010000040.1 GCA_944332215.1 uncultured Bacilli bacterium | reverse complement strand
CCACCAGTTCCTCCCGTACCACCAACAGCTTCGGCAGTTTGGGCTGAGGCAATTATACATAATATCAGTACTGGAACAAGCAGTAATGAAATGACTTTTTTATAGCGTTTTGACATTATAACTACCTCCTTTTTGCCGTAATCCTTTTTCGCCCTAAAATAGCTAAAATCAAAACCACAATAGCCACAAGTGTCAATATGCCTTTAGGACTAACAAAAAACTGTCTTAAAATATCCAACCAATTGTTTGAAGTCTCAGCAGTATTTGGTTTAATAGTTAATTCATTTTTATAATTAGAAAATTCTTGTAAAAATTGCTCACCATTAATTGCTGAAGTAGCCCATAACTGACAATACTCAAAATCAGGATATTCCTGACATTCATCTGAATCTCGATAATGATTGTAGGCTGGCAAATTCACATATTTAGTTAAAATTTTTTGTCCGCGGCATGAAGAATCATTAGAATAAATGTCAAATCTAATACTAGTACCATTATTATATTTCTGACTTTTTTCACCCGCGCCACGAAAAACACCTTGTTCACTATCAACAATATAAACATCATCCGTCATGTTAGTTATATTAACGGTAAAGATTGGCAAAACTTCTTCAAAGTCATAAGTATAACTAAATCCAATGTTGGCTGCAATTCGGGAAAGCTCAGCCTCTCTTTCATAGCTACACTCAGCATGGGAGTTTAAAGGAAAGATAAACATACACCCTAAAAATATAAATAGATATTTAAAATATTTTGTTTTCAAAGGCGTAGCCTCCTTTCTTTATTATAACATAGGATAATTATTTAATCACATATTTATAGCTATAATTGCGGACATTAAATGTAAAGTAAATGCTCGAAGCCTTTTCCACATCCTTATTAACCTCAATATATGTTACATTATTTTCTTGGCCAAAAGCCGGTTTAATTAATTTAGAGTTAATTTCATGAGAATACCATTTATCACCGACTTTATAATAAACGGTAGCAAAGCGATTTAAAAATTGATACATGGTATCTAATTCATCAAAATTCATGCTCTCATCAGCAGAAAAGTTTCCCACGATTCTTAGTAAAGTTTTAGCATAGTTACCCGTAGCCGTTGGAGTTATATACTCATATGACTTATAGCAATTATCTTTCTTAGCACAAAAATCATATTCCACTTTAAATTTGTTACCAATAGCTATTTGGGTAATTTGAAGCGCTGAATCACCAAGAATACTTCCTGTAAAAACTTGTTCTTCTCCTAGTTTACTATCAGTAGTTTCCTTACTTGCCGTCAAATCTTCTGGCTCTAATTTAACATAAATATTTTTAGCTCCAATTTCCCCTTTAACATAACTAACATTATCATTAACTTTTAAAGTCATTTTATGATCAGCTAAAGTTTTTGGAATATTAAAAGTCAATGTATAACTAGTAAACTCAGTATCCAATTTTTGATCAACATAACCTGTTCCAATATCAGTTAATTTATCATTATAAGCCGTGGTTTGACTATATGAGTGATCACCCACTCTTAAAGTAATTAACCCTGTATTTAAAGTCTTATTTTCATCAGCAACGCTTTTTCGAATATCCATTTTAACTATAACTAAAAGGCGGTCACGACTTAAATTACCTTGATTATCATAAGTAATCAAATTGCCATCTTCGTCATTTTGTGTCAAATAAGTATTTTGGACATTAGCAACAATTCCACTAGCTTGAAATGCTTTGCCTTGTTTATATTCAGCTCTATAAATACCGCGATTAACAAACACCAAGAAGGCTATAATCACCACAAAAATAATTGCCGAAACATTAATTAAAAATTTATGCTCGTGATAAACATATTTCATATTTCTAAAATTGCGGCGGATATTACGTTTAATTTTATTGCCATCAAATTCCACTGCTACTTCAAATTCTTCATTATCTTTAGTATCAATTTCTAATTGTTGTAAATCTGTACTAAAATCGAAGCTTTTAATATCAAAGCCAGTCGCTCTAATAAGGGTAAGCAAGCAAACAACCACTTCTAGCCCCGCAATGATATATGTAATATCCCTTAAAGCCTTAGATACACGAATATCAAGAATCGCTTCATTAATACCACGAAGCACGGAATAATCAACCCCAAAAAGAATCATCACGCCAATAAATAAAATCAAGTTTATGATATAAAGTTTTTTCGGCTTATCTTTAACAAATAAAACTGAAAGGACTACAATATTAAAAATAATAACAATTAAGGCCATGATAAAACTGTAAATATTAATATAATTTCCAAGCACAAAACCACTACTTGCAGTAGTGTAATCAGCGGCATAAGTACTAAAAAATTTACCAAGCACAAAAGTGCGATAGATTAGCACTCCCATAAGAAGAGCCATAATTAAATTGATAATTCTAAAATACTTGATAAAAAATGCATATGGTTTTCTGAGTATCATACGCGGGGCCCCTTCCCTAATATAATTTCATTATACCTTAAAATTTGTAAAAAAAAAAGTATTTTTGTCGAGTTTTTCACTTCTAGTCAATTTCAAAAGTAAATTGAGATAATTAATATATTCATTTAATTTAGTCTTACACAAATTTTAGTCAAGGACAAACGCGAGTGAGTACATCAAAGATACTTGACTAAATTTAATATTATAAAA
>CALVJP010000039.1 GCA_944332215.1 uncultured Bacilli bacterium | reverse complement strand
AATTTATAAAAATTTTATTTTAAAATAACTTATCATTATAATAGTAAAGTGAATATTAATATTTATATAAATTTAAAAAAAAAAAAAAAAAAAAAAAAAAAAAAAAAAAACAAGGTAATTTTTTCCTTGAATAATACTTAGTCTCATTGTTACCTCATTACTTTATGATAATTAATTCATATTGCAAAAAATAGGCTCACCTAATGGTGAAGCCTATTATGTGTTCTTTTTTTAGTTTTCACAGGCGGTTTTCCTAATATAATGCCATTATCCCGTGCATACTCACTAGCTTCGGTTTCCATGCCCATTTCAGTGAAAAACTCTACTGTTTTCCTATGTAAATCAATTTCTGTATAAACATCTTTAATCCAAAACTCTTTGCCACCAAAAAGCATTGTTCCTCCTACATGGGCTCCTAGCATTTGACTAGCTAAAGGACTATTAGCCGTAGCCATAATCACCTCATATGCTCCAACTTTTCTTTTTCCATGTTGATCATCTGGTGAAATTTCTAAATACTTAGTCAATTCATCGTCATTTTCCATTCGGCTTAAGCAAGCAATATCGCCATAATCAATTATTTTTTTAGACATCGCAATCCCCCTCCTATAACCAAAATACTTCAGCCTTTCGAAGGATGCGTGGCTACACCCAGATTATAACGCATACTAGTATAAATTGTCAAATAAAATTACAATTTTTTTGACAATTATACTAAAATAAGGTATATTAATGTTGTGTGAATTTGTCACACAAAAAGAAATACCAGGTCGTATTTCGCTTTCAGGTATAGATACTGCCCATCTATACCTTTTATTTTTTATCTTTTTGATTAACTATTAATATCAGGATAACTAGTATCACTAGATATTCCATAGCACTCCTTTGGTGAAACCTTTAACTTGCCACATCTAAAGCTCTCCAAAATATTTCGCATGTGTTAATCGTTGAAGTGTACAATATTTCGGTGAACGAGTAGCCGCTGGGGAAGTGTCTCCTAATTTCACCGGTTGTTTTAGCTTGATCGGATCACCATCTAAGTGAATAACATACTTACCTGGTATTTCCCTAGAGGGAACAATTTCCTTAACCTTTGCATAGTGCGTAATTGCTGAAATAGGGCGTTTCACATATAAGCCCATATAACGAATATGTGGTAGTTTATCTTTGCCAATTCTGACATAATACCAAAGCTTTTGACGCATAAACACATTATAAAAACCGTCCACGTCACCAGGATAAATCACTGTATCAAATCGGCTAAAAGTTTGGGGCATATCTAAAGGCTCTTGATGTTCCTCTTTTTTTGGAATTTCTACATGCTGATGTTTCAAATAAGCTTCAGCACTATCGAGATAAATTTCTAAAGCCTCTTGCATAGCCGTATTACGTGTCACTGGACTTCCCTTAAGTTGAGCCCGTGCTTTTAATACATTATCTAACCGCTCAATCAATACCTCAGGGAAATTCATGGTAACTTGCCGTTTTTCAGCTTCCTTATCTTTAGCAAACAATTGCTCAATCCTTTGCTTCACATAATCATCAGGCATATTATCACCTCTGATTAAATAATAGCATACTATAATATATATGTCAACATTATAAGTATTTTTTTATATTAATTATAGTTTCCGCTAAGAAAAGTGCATTGATCTAAAGTGTGTTCTCCCTAGTAAAATCAAGGAATAAAAGCACATATTCAGAAAAAAATTACTTCAGTGACAAACAATGTAAATTAAATTACACTGGAAATTACACTAGTATTTTTTGAAAATAAACAAACTAAAAAATGGCATAAACCATTTCTTAAAGAACAATCGCAAATAAATTACCAGAGCCTTTATTAACTAATTTAGATAAAGTATTTTGTAATTTAAATCTTACCGAATCAGGCATCAACGATAATTTAGCTTGAATACCCTCTTGCACAATCACATCTAAGCTACGTCCAAATATTTCACTTTTCCAAATATTCTCGGAGTCATCCTCTTTATCTTTCATCAAATAGTTAATTAACTCTTTACTTTGAATCTCTGAACCAATAATTGGCTCAAAAGTACTTTCAACATCAACCCTTATCATATGCCTTAGGACTATGAAAATGCTGTGATTTGGGATTTATATAATCGGCTTCTATTTCCTTGCCGATTTTCAAATAAATCTTTAACTTAACACTCTTTTTATCATCGCTACTATAAACTACTATTTCATCTAATAAATCAAATAATACTTCATCGCTAGGACACTTAATCTCATCTTCTAATAAAGCCTCTAATTTCATTATTTCTTCTTCCATATTATTAGCCTTAATTTGCTCATTTTTTATTTCTTCAATTTCTTTTTCTAATTCGCTAATCTTAACATTGCAAATATCATTTCTTTGCTTAAACTCTTTATCACTAATAATATCATTTACATTATGGCTTAGCAATTTATCCTTTTCTTTATTAACTTTAGCAATATCGCTTTCTTTCTTCGCAATTTCCTTATCAAAATCTCTTAAACTAATATTTTCTCTATATAATTTTGTAAGGTTATATACTATTGACTTCTTATTACTAATAAAATCTATTAACTGCTCCCTTAATATTTTAAACAATTCTTTTTCATATAAGACTGGGGTCTTACATTTATCATCTTTCGTTCTATTATTATGGGGGCATAACCATACTACCTCATCATCTTTTGTCTTATAAGCATATACTTTTCTATGGAAACTTCTATTATGCTCTGCGCATCTTATTTTTGCTGAAAATGGATATCTATTTTGATAAACTTTTTTATCTACACCACTTACTTTATCTTTTCGCTTATTATATATCTTTTGAGCCAATTCCCATATTTCTTCGCTTACTATTGGGGGAACTGTCTCATTATCTTTATACATAACCCAATCTTCTTCATCTTTTTTTACTATTGTCTTTAATTTATAATCAACTACTGTCGACTTATTTCCACAATAATAACCTTTATATTTTGGATTTCTAATAATATACGAAATTGTTGTATAAGCTAATTCATTACCATTTCTATTCTTATAACCCTCTTTATATAAAATTCTTGCTATTGAATGAAATCCATACTTACCACTCACATACAACTCAAATATTCTTTTAACCATTTTGGCTTCTTCTTCATTGATAACTAACTTACCATCTTTTTTCTCATAACCCCATATATCATTATTACCCAAAACTCTACCATTTTTTATTGACCTTTGATACCCAAACTTAACTCTTTCTGATAACTTTCTAATTTCATCTTGGGCTAATGAAGCCATTATTGTAAGCCTTAATTCCGAATCGGGGAGTAATGTATTTATATTATCTGACAAAAAGAATACACCAATTCCATCTGCTAATAACTCCCTTGTATTTTTAATACTATCTAATGTATCCCTTGCAAATCTTGACACTTCTTTTGTCAATATCAAATCAAACTTTTTATTTTTCGCATCCTTTATCATTCTATTAAAACTATCTCTTTTTTCTGTTGAACTTCCACTAATACCCTCATCTATATAGCCATCTACAAATATCCAATTTTTATTTCCTTTTATTAAATCTTCAAAATGACCAACTTGATTATCTAATGAATTCAACTGCTCATACTTATCTGTTGACACCCTTGCATAATATGTAACCCTTAATGGCAAATCATATATGCTTTTAGACTTTAATTCCTCTCTAATTTTATATAAATCCATTTCTACCACCTAAACTTCCATTATGCTTTCCCAAGGCTTCATCTTATCTAAAATTATATTTTCTACTTTCTCATACAATTCTTTTGATATGCTGCCATTTTTATATAATCTTCTATTCATATTCAATTCTAATTTAAAATTGCATATAACACTTCTAAATAATCCAAAATCGCTATATTCTTTTAAATTTTCATTTTCATATAATACTTCTTCATTGCCATACTCATCTACATAACTATCTTTTATGCTATTACCATTTTTATCAACTTCCATAATATGCATACTATTCCCACCTTTCTTTATTACATTTAATCATATTCTTTATTAACAAATAATATAATATTTTTTCTTCTACAAAATGCATAAATAATTTATTTTTGCTAATAATAATAAATTATCTTTTTTCTCCCTCTATATATATTATACTTAAAAAAATTAGCCAAAATCACTTTTACCCTTATTTTTCTTCAATTTTTAACAATTTTTTATCTTTTTAGCAAATTATAAAAACTATTGGGCTTTAAACCTAATATTTCCATAGCCTCTTTACTTTTCAATTCTTTATTTTTCCATTTATTAACTACCATATCAAAATTACTTGGCTTTTCTATTCTGGGTCTACCAAACTTAATACCTTTATTTTTAGCATTCTCAATTCCTTCTTTCTGCCTTTGCTTTATAAAACTTCTTTCTTGCTCTGCGACATAACTTAATATTTGCAAAACTAAATCACTAATAAATGTTCCTAATAAATCTTTATTATTTCTTGTATCTAATAATGGCATATCAATAACTACAATATCAGCCTTAATATTTTTTGTTATATCTTTCCACTCTTCAATTATCATATTATAATTTCTTCCAAGCCTATCAATGCTTTTAATTACCAATAAATCATTTTCTCTTAACACATTTTTTAATACATTATAATTACTTCTATCAAAATCTTTTCCACTTTGCTTATCAATATAAATATCTCTTTCATCAATTTTATATTCTTTAAAGGCTAATAACTGCCTTTCAATATTTTGATCTTTACTACTAACTCTACCATAGCCAAATACTTTACTTTTCACTTCAAAAACCTACCTAACTAAATATCTTTTACATTCCTCATACAATTCACATCTTACTAATTCACTAAAATAATTCAAATTAGCATTTATTCCTTGCTCCCTTAATTCACATATATAATTTATACAAGCAATAAAATAGGGGAATCTTTCCTTATTTTCTTCTATTCCAACCAACAAAACATCTTCAAAATCATTACATAAATTAGCAACAACCATTTTTGCAATATCTTCTTTCACTTTATGACACCTCCTTACCATAAAATATATAATATATGACTTTCAAAAAAAATACGAGCCGTTCATTTAAAAATGCTGTAAAACTTTATAAATCTTTATAAAAGCAATAACCAACTTTTAACAATACAAAAAAAGACCTAATTCATAATTAAATTAAATCTTTATAAACTTATACTATTATAAACTTCATATTATTCATTAGGACTATACTTATAATTACCATTTATTCCTCACAAATTTCAATAAAAAAGGATAGCTCAATATAATTTATACTAAATTACCTAAACTACCTTAAACTTACTAATATGCTACTATTTTTACTGACTACTCAATTCATTTTAATACATATCATTTTCAAACACATTATTTTATAGCATTATAATAGGCATTGCTTAATTTCAATAAATAATCTTTTTTAACTATACTATTTAACCATTTGATAGGCAAATTACCATAATATATACCACTTAAACCACCAACTAATGCTCCAATAGTATCACTATCATTTCCTAAATTGATAGCTTCAATGACACATTTATCATAACTATTATT
>CALVJP010000038.1 GCA_944332215.1 uncultured Bacilli bacterium | reverse complement strand
CAAATGTGGATATTTATCCTGGCCATGGCTTGAAAACAACCTTAGATAAAGAACGCGCAAATAATGTTTATTTTTCAAGATTATGATGATATAATTAAAGTAAGGAGGCTAGAGATATGATGGAGGGTACCGGAAAATATTTTTTCATGTTATTTTTAGTGTTTTTAATCGTGTATGTAACCGTGAAAGTATCTTTGGGCTTTTTATTTAAAAGAATGAAAGAATTGTCTTGGAAAGCCTATGTGCCTTTTTATTCTACTTTGGTATTAGTAGAAACTTTAGAATTAAAGAAAAAAGTTTTTTGGTTTACACTAATTCCCTTTGTAAATTTATATTATTATTACATTATCATTGGTAAATTACTTGAAGGCTTTAAGCAAAATCCAAAAGAAGCGATTTGGTTTATAATAATACCGATGTATAAGTTTCCTGAATTAGTTTTTAAAAGACCGAAATTTGCCCTTAACGAATACGAACTTACCGAAGGGTTTTTGGAAGCTCAGAAAATTTTATTTGATAAACCAGCTTCAGAATTACCTGATCAAATTAATTTAGTCGATTTACAAAAAGTGCAAGAACAAGCTGAGCAAGGAGTTGTAATAGAGCCGTCTAGTTATGAACAAATGCCCAATGTTCAAGAGGTTACAGCATCCAAGCCACCAGAATCCCTTAATATGGCAGATTCAGTTTTTACAAATGAAAATTTAGAGCCAGATCAAAAACATGTAACTTATGTCGAAGTGCCGGATGAAACAGAGGCAAAAAAGATGTCTGAACAAGTATCGGTGACCCCGGCTAGCGATGGCCGCCCTAAAATATGTCCACATTGTGGTGCCCGTTTAGCGCCCGGAGCAACTACGTGTTTTCTATGCGGGACAAAGCTTAATTAAAGATAGTTTTCCCAGTGTTTGGTTTTTAGATAAGGTATAATAACTAATAGAAATAGGTGATAAGATGTTTGTTGATGAGGCCTTAGTAGAGTTATTTGCTGGTGATGGCGGTGATGGCTGTAAAGCATTTAGACGTGAAAAAGGTGTACCTTTAGGGGGACCTTTTGGAGGAAATGGTGGCCGCGGAGCAAATATTATTTTTAAAGTAGATCCAGGATTAAATACTTTAGTTGATTATAAATATAAAAGAATTATTAAAGGTGGCCGTGGTGAAAATGGTTTAGGCAAAGGTATGCATGGCCATAAAGCCGAAGATATTATTTTAAATGTCCCACCTGGAACGGTAATTTCTGATGCCGAAACAGGCTTAATTATTGCTGATTTAACCAAATCAGCTGATGAAGCCTTGGTGGCTGCTGGTGGGCGTGGGGGCCGAGGCAATATGGCTTTCGTTACGCGCACTAATCCCGCCCCTAATTATGCCGAAAATGGTGAGCCGGGGGAGTATCGCAAAGTTAAATTAGAACTTAAATTAATGGCGGATGTCGGTTTAGTTGGAATGCCAAGCGTAGGTAAATCCACCTTTATTTCGAAAGTTTCTGCCTCTAAACCGAAAATTGCAGACTATCCTTTTACCACCTTAAAACCCAATTTAGGAGTCGTTAGAATTAGTGATGGCCGTTCGTTTGTCATTGCCGATTTACCGGGTTTAATTGAGGGCGCTTCTTTAGGCCATGGCTTAGGTGATCAATTTTTAAAACATGTTCAAAGGACCAGAATAATTGTACATATTATTGATATGAGTGGCTCATCCGGGCGTGATCCGTATGAGGATTATACAGTTATCAATCGTGAGTTAGAAAATTTTGATAAAAAAATTTTAGAAAAACCCCAAATAATAGTGGCTAATAAAATGGATATGCCTCTATCGATGGATAATTTAGAAAAATTTAAAGAAAAAGTTAAAATGCCTGTTTATGAAACTTCCACTATTAATGCGCAGGGTCTTGAAAAAGTTTTATATAAAATTGCCGATATGTTAGATACATTACCTAAAAATAGTTTGTATGAAAATGAAAAATTTGAAAGTCATGTCATTTATAAATTTAAAGAAGAAAAACCATTTACCATTACCAAAGAAAATGATACTTGGGTGATTAAAGGTAAAGCTGTGGAAAAACTATTACAAATGAGTCGTTTTGATACCGATGAAGCGGTCATGCGTTTTGCTAATAAACTGCGCAAATTAGGCATTGATGACGAATTAAGAGAATTAGGGGCCTTAGATGGGGATAATGTCCGTATTTTAGATTTTGAATTTGAATTTAGAGAATAGAGCGAGAGCTCTTTTTCTGTTACCATAATTTCCCACAGTTTTATCAAATTATAAACATATTTATTTTATACAATGATAGTGGGGTTGATAAAGACCCCCTCTCTACTACTAGAAAGGAAGGTGATAGATGTAGAAATCCAAAATAAATAGTGTTATACTATAAATGAGGCGATAACAATGTATAAAATTTGCTTGGTAGAAGATGAAGAAAATTTAAATAATTTAATCAAATCATATTTAGAGCGAGCTGGTTATGAAGTTGCTCAATATTATAATGGAACCGAGGCTTTAAATCACACGGCTGATGCAGTCGATTTATGGATCCTTGATATTATGTTAGGTGACGCTGTCAGCGGCTATGACATTATCAAGAAAATAAGAGAAAGCAGTGAGGTGCCAGTAATATTTACATCAGCTCGTGACCAAGATTTAGATAAAATTATTGGCTTAGAACTTGGAAGTGATGATTATGTCACAAAACCTTATTCTCCTAAGGAATTAGTTTTAAGAGTAAATAATATCATAAAACGAACTTATAGTACCCAAACTGAAAAAATTAGCTATGAAAATTATGTGATTGATTTGGATAAACGCCTAGTAATTGATGACTCAAAAGAAATCTCTCTCACCACTTTAGAGTTTGATTTATTAGTGATGCTTATTCAAAATAAAAATAAATCTTTTAGTCGGAATCAAATTTTAGAAAAAGTTTGGGGCCAAAATTATTTCGGTAGTGATCGCGTGGTGGATGATTTAGTTAGAAGATTGCGTAAAAAATTGCCCAAGCTTCGTTTAAATACAATTTATGGCTATGGATATAGATTATCATGAAATTAAAACATAATTTATATCGCCAATTAATTACAATTGTCCTAATCATGTTCGCCCTTATATATATAAGTGTAGCCATTATTTTACCGAAAACCTTAATCCCTATATACGAAAAAAACATTTATTTTAATTTAAAAATTCCGTTAGATGTAGTCCAGAGCAATGTTAGTAATAGTACGCTTGAGGACAATATTGTCTACTTATTTGTCAAAGATAGTATTATTACGACGACTAATAATTTACCGGAAATCATAAATCTTCCTGCCAATCAAATTTTAGAGAAAATAAACAGCGAATACGGTAAATTTACTTACCGTGGGAAAGTATACTATTACAACACGAAAAGTGATTCTAATGGCTATAAAGTGGCTATTACTAACAACAACTATGTGTTGCAAATGAAAGCCGATATATTAGCATCACTGCTGCCAGTTTTGGTTATTACGTTACTCATAATTTTATTGATCGTCGCTATATGGTCACAAATGCTGGCCGAACGAATAAAAAAATTGAAAGAGAAGGTTGATAATTTAGATAATGATGACTATGTAGGGAAAATGCCTTACAAAGTCGATGATGAATTAGAAGATTTATCGCATGCTGTCGATGAAATGAAAATCACCTTGAAAAAACAAGATGAATATAAAAGTCAAATGTATCAAAATATTTCACATGATTTTAAAACCCCTCTCACTGTTATAAAATCATATGTCGAGGCGATTGAGGACGGTGTGCAAGATGAAAAAAGCGGATTAAAAATTATTAAACAAGAAATAAAAAAATTAGAAATAAAAGTACACTCCTTACTATATTTGAACAAATTAACCTATATGAAAGATACTGATAACTACAAGCGTGAGACAATCAATATTGTAGATATCTTAACCGAGTCAGTAGAAAAGTTTAAAGTTACAAGGCCAGATATTAAATGGCAAATAAACATTACTGACAAAAAAACGATATTTAAAGGGTCGGAAGATATGTGGGAAGCCATTGTCGATAATATTTTAAGTAACTTTATGCGCTATGCCAAAGAAGAAATTAAAATTACCGTCAAAGGACACCAAATAATATTTTATAACGATGGCCCAAATATCGATGAAACAATTTTAAATGATATTTTTAGCCCATATACTAAGGGCATCAAAGGTCAATTCGGACTAGGACTCTCGATTGTCAAGAAAACCGTTTCCCTATTAGGTTATGAAATCAGTGTCAAGAACGAAAAGACCGGTATCAGTTTTATTATAAAATAAGAGGACCCCACCTCTTATTTTTTCATTTTGATAATTTTTGTTTTTCTGCTATAATAAGATACCAGGGTGATGCAATGGATACATATAAAAAAGAAATATTACCCCTTGAAACAGAAAGGGGAAGTTATTATTACTATAAAGAAAAGTTGGCATCCTTAAAACAAGAATTAGAAGAATTTTTAGCTGGTCCGGGCCAATATATGGATGACCGAACTTTCGCCGAAAGGTTTTTAGGCTGCCAAGAAATTCAAGCGAATAATAGTGTTGAAGGTTATAATGATGATGCTTTAACTATTCGAGCGGTGATTATGGATACTTATCATCATAATTTACCTGACAAACGCCGTAAAATTATCAATAATTTATATGAGGCTTATCAAATGATTTTAGAGGGTCAAGCGATTACACAGGAAAATTTAAAAAAGTTATATAATATTTTATCTTCCGGCCTTTTAAGTCAAGATGATTTAGCAGAAATGGGGCCCTTTTATCGAAACGGGGAAGTTGAAATTAATTTTTCCGGCATTTTAGGCGATGAGGATTTTCACTTAACTAATCATGGTTTAGGCCGATATAAAGATCATGGAGTTACTCCAGAGTTAGTAAGCCAATATATGGATTCTTTATTTTCATTTTTAAATAATGATGGTAATTTAATAACACCAACTGATTATTTTATAAAATCGCAAATTGCACATTATTATTTTGTTTATGTGCATCCATATTATGATATTAATGGGCGTTCTAGTCGAACGCTGGCTATGTGGTATTTAATTAATCATGAAGTGTATCCATATATAATTTTTAACCGAGCTATTCCTTTTAGTAATCGTTATTATAATCAAGCTATTCGAGATACAAAACGATTTAAAAATTTGACTTTCTTTTTACAATTTATGTTATCCAAAGTTAAAATTGAGTTGGAAAAAGAATATTTAATTAGATCAGTTAATGAGGCTTTACCTAGAGCTTTAGACGATGAAGAGTATCAGACTTTATATTATATTTTATCGATGAAAGGGCTTAAAACGTGTAAAGATTTTGCTTCATTTTATAACCGTTTAAATGATAAAAAGACTATGCGAGATATTGACGAGCAAATGTTAGAACCATTAATTAGGAAAAATGTTATCGAAGTAATTAGAAAGACAAGTAGTTATTTATATGGGGAAAAAGCGAACTATGTTTTTGAACTTAATGATGATATGATAGATAATGATCCCCAAAAAATTCCTAGATTAAGATTGCAAAAAAAATAAGTTTCTTGATAGAAACTTATCAGACTGTTGACAAATAACTTTTGTTAATAGTCTTTTAAATTGCAATAAAATAATGTATAATGTTAATGTAAGGATGCTTATTTTATCCAAAATTTAAGCTTACTATCCTTACTTTTTTTATGAAT